>JAFYDY010000089.1 GCA_017544545.1 bacterium | reverse complement strand
TCTTTTGCCAAAATGCCCCAAAAACAATATCGGCATCAGAGTAGCATTTAAAAAAGAAGAACGCTATGAAGCGTTGGAATATTGCGCAAGAATTAAAGAAAAGGGTTATAAAATATTTATCAATCCCATGCACAGTTTCAGCTACACTAGCGGAGAATTTTTAGATTTAATTGAAAAAGCAAATAATATTTATCCCTTTGCCCTGACTATCGTTGATACAACAGGTTCAATGAAAGAAAAAGATATTCTTTCACTTTATTATTTAACTGACAGTAACCTTGATAAAAATATTTCATTGGCTTTTCATTCTCACAACGGGCAGCAATTATCATTTTCCAATGCACAAAGTCTTATGAAAATTAACACTGACAGGCAGCTTATTATTGATTCAACTGTATTCGGAATTGGCAGAGGCTCAGGAAATCTTTGTACCGAACTCATTGCACAATATATTAACGACAATTATAACGGGTCCTACGATATTCCATATGTTTTACAGATTGTGGACAACCAGATTAAACCGATTTATGAAAAAGCTCCTTGGGGATATTCCGTTGCATATTATCTTGCGGCGACAAGCAACTGCCACCCTAATTATGCAAAATTTCTGAACGACAAAAAGCTCTCCGCTCAAACACTTCTGAAAATATTCGGACAAATACCCGATAATAAAAAAACTTGTTTTGATAAAGAATTAATAGAGAAAATTTATTCGGGCTGTTCCACAGTTATTTAGCAGTTTTATTTGCAACAGATTTTAAAAATTCAATTTGTTTTGGCAAAAGCATTTTTAAATCATAGTTTTTAACAATTACATCTCTCGCATTTTCACGAAGCAGTTGGTATTTTTCTTTATGATCAATAAGTTCATTTACTTTAGCAACAATCCCGTCAATATCATAAAAATCAACCAACAAACCGCTAAATTTATCCTGCATAACTTCTGTTACCGGTGCTGTATCTGATGCAACAATCGGACATCCTGCAGCCATAGCTTCTAAAAATGACCACGACAGGACAAACGGATATGTCAGATATACGTGCGCCGAGGACACCTGCAAAAGTTTTACATACTCATTATATGGCAGAGGGCCGACAAAATGCAGTCTTGATTCGTCAAATTCTAATTCTCTGAGCATTTTTTTCTTGAAGGTATCGTCTTTTAAGTGTTTACCATAGCAAACTCTGTCTTCACCACCGACTAAAATGTGTAAGTTTGGACGTTGTTTTAACAATTCGGACGCAGCCTTCATAAATTCAGGGAAACCTCTGTATTCTTCCATCCCGCGAGTTGCATAAGTAACAACTTCATCTTTTCTTGTCAAAACAATATCGGTATTTGGAACTTTAAACTCGACATTATCATTCGGTTTGCAAAAATCAGTATCGATACCCTCATGCATAACCTTTATTTTATCCCTGAAAATTTCAGGGACCTGAGACTTTTGCCACTGCGTCGGAGAAACACCCCAATCGCAGCTGACCAGATCCTGCAATATATGCGAATTTTTTGTCTTTAATGATGCTCTTTCATCAACATCCAGAACTTTTCCGCCAAAATCAACATCAGAATTCTCCGGATTGTAGTACCACTCTATATGAGCAATATAGGGTACATCAGGAAAAATTTCTTTTACAAACAAAGAACTTCCCCAGGAATGACCAAAAATTACATCCGGTTTAAAACCCTGTTGTTTTAAACTTATCAGCAATTCGGCAGCCGACTGACCGTGGATAATTGATTCTTCGTAAAACCTAAGGTATCTGTGGCAGTTATTGGGAACTTTTCTTTTTAGTTTATAACTATATTTTTTAATTCCGCCAAAAGATTTTGTTTCGGTATTATTCGTTACAAAAACAACTTCGTTTTTCTTGTCTTTTGCCAAAGCCAAAGCCATATGTTTAAACTGTGCCGGGAAATTTCTGTGTAAAAATAAAAATTTCATATTATCTTACCTTAATGCTCTCGTCCATATATTTAATCAGAGGATAAATAAAGAATTCAATAATTCTTCTTTTACCAATCTTTATTTCATTTGTCGTAGACATACCATATTTGATTGTCTGTTCTTTGCCTTCAACTAACAAGGTTGTATTTTTGGGTTCAATATAAACCTCATAAACAGGACCTAATCTTTCATCTTCAATACTGTTTGGCGAAACAACTGTTACAACACCGTCTAATATGCCGTATTTTTGGAAATTATATGTATCTACCTTTATAGAAACCGGCATCCCGCTTTCTATAAATCCGACATCTTGATTCATAACCTGCGCTTTTATAACCTTAGATGCATCCTTCGGAACTATTGTCATAATTTTTTCAGCCGGCTGAACAACTCCACCTATTGTATGTACAAAAATTGTATTAACATAACCTTCAATCGGAGCTTTTAAAAATTGTTCTTGTTTTTCTATCTGGAGTCTTTTGTTTCTTATTTCTGACAAAGATGCACTCAGCGCGCCAATATTGTGAGATAATTCGGTAACCTCTTTTGCTGTCTGGTCATAACGCGAACTTGGAATAATATCTCTGACGGAATTCAGTCTTGATTGCTCACTTCTTGCGATTGCAAGTTTTGCTCTGTCTGATGCTAATTCCTGAGCAACACGGGCTTCTTCCTCTCTCAGATTATTTAATTCCAAACCCGGTTCGTGTTCTGCAGGTGATACCACAGCAACAATCTGACCTTCAGTTACATAATCGCCTTCTTTTACCGCAAGGGTTGTAACAACACCCTTGTCAAGCGACTGAACAAGTTTTTCTTCACCTGTCGGAATAATCAAACCTCTTGCAGTAACTACTATATCTACCTTTCCAAAATACATCCATAACCCTGCAATCAGCATAAATGTCATAATACACCAAAACATTGTATTCCCTATTGGGTTTAAAGGAGCATCCTCAATTTCTGCCAATATAGGTTTAAATTCGTGACTGTCGTCTGCTTTTGGAAATATTTTTTCTAATAATTTCATTTTATACTCCTGTTATGCGCTTTGAGCTTCGTATAATTTCTTGTAATAACCTTCGTGTTTCAAAAGTTCATCGTGAGTTCCGACTTCAACAATTTCACCGTTGTCAAAGCATACAATTCTGTCACAATCTTTTATTGTAGATAATCTGTGAGCAATAATAATCGTCGTTCTGCCTTTTGATATCATTGCCATATTATCTCTTATTATTCTTTCCGATTCATAGTCAAGTGCTGATGTAGCTTCGTCAAATATCAAAATTCTCGGATTTGAAATCAGAGCACGGGCAATAGCAATTCTTTGTTTTTGTCCGCCGGATAATGAAGAACCACGTTCACCAACTTCTGTGTCATAACCTTTCGGAAATTTTGAAATAAATTCATGTGCACCTGCAATTTGAGCTGCCTGAATAATCCCTTCCATAGGAACATTAGGTCTTGGCTGCGCGATGTTATCTTTAATTGTTCCGGAGAACAAATAGTTTTCCTGCATAACAATACCAATATTTGTTCTTAACCATATCGGGTCAATATTTCTTGTATCAATACCGTCAATAAAAATTGTACCTTCGGTTGTATAATACAAACGCTGAATCAGTTTTGTAATTGTTGATTTACCGCTGCCGGAACGACCGACAAAACCGATTTTTTCACCGGCTTTAATTTCAAGGTTAATATTTTTCAAAACCAACGGAGCATCAACGTTGTATCTGAAGGACATATGATCGATTTTGATATCACCGTTTACGTGAGATAAAGTAATTGCGTTTTCTGACTGTTTTTCAAGCGGGCTATTCAAAATATCACCGATACGATCAACGGCCAAAAGTGTTTGCTGGAAGTCATTCCACAAACCAACCAGTCTGAGCATCGGAGCTGCAAATTGTCCTGAAAACATCTGGAACGCAATTAACTGACCTATTGTAAGCTTATTATCAATAACCAGCATAACGCCGACATAAAGAATTGCGATTGTCATACCTTTTTGTAAAAATCCGCAGATGGAACCTGTAAAGTTACCCATAATTGCAAGGTTGAAACTTGATTTTAAATACTTGCCAAGTTTTTCTTCCCATTTGCGAAACATTGAACCTTCTATCGCCAGTGATTTTACTGTCTGAACACCGGTTACAGCTTCAACCAGATATGAATTTGAATGTGCACCCATTTGGAATTTTTCTTCTAATCTCAAACGAAGTTCCGGAGTAATCAGTACATAAATTACTGCAATTATCGCCAAAAATCCCAATGATATAAATGTCAGTTTAGGGCTGTACACAAACATTATTGCTAAAAATACCGTTGAAAAGAAAGCATCAATCAATACGGAAACGGATTTGTCCGTTATAAATTCTCTTATTCTGTCTAATTCTCGAACTCTTGCAACAATGTTACCAACCTGCCTGTTTTCAAAGTATACATAGTACAATTTGAAAAGGTGACGGAATAATTTTGTACCGAGCTTTGCGTCGATTTTATTCGTTGTATGAATGAAAATATAGTTTCTTGAGAGGTTCAAAAGGAGCTCAAATACTGCAACCACAACAAACGCAACAGCCAAGACATCCAAGGTTGCAATCGTACGATTGACAAGGACTTTATCCAAAATTACCTGAGTGAATAACGGAGTTACAAGTCCGAACAGTTGAACAACAAATGATCCCAAAAGCACTTGTCCGATAATCTTTTTGTACTTAAAGATTTCATTAAAGAACCATTTGAATCCGAATTTTACGTCACTGTCAGCATTTTTGTGTCTCAGGATGATAATATCATCTTTTATTTGTTCCTGTAGCTCGTCAAAATCGTGTGATTCAGGATGCTTTGCAAGCGGGACAAGAGTCAGGGCTTTACCTTCATCGTGTTTTATTGCCAACAGAATAATATAAGAATCATCTTTCATCTGCAATATAGCAGGCATCGGATATTTTGCCGAAATATCTTTTAATTTCAGGCTTTTCCTTTTTACTTTAAAACCTTTATTTTTGGCAATTCTTATAACTTCTTCCGGAGCTATATCCGCGGTAGAAATTCCATATTCACGAACAACCGAACGCATATCAATATCGGTGTTGTTCATCTTTGCAACAATATCAAGCGATACCAAACCGGTATTTACCTGCTGTTTTGAAGGTTGTTCAGGCTGTACTTCCTGAGTATTTTCTTTTGATTTTTTTTCTTGTTGTTCGCTCATATTAGTATTCCTCTGTAAGAATTTGTATACCTCTTGTCAGTGCAGTATGTGTAATTGAGTTTTTCTCTATTTCAATTTGCGAATTTAATAATTCTATCCTTGCTTCATCTTCTTCTATCGGAGATACAAGTTTTTTAGAAGCAAGTCTGCGCATTGATTTTTCTTTATCGGTTAATTCAGCAACAGCTTTTTCATTAGCATCCAATTGTTCATCGAGATACATAAGATTTGCTCTCATAGTTGCAAGCCTTGCCATCAATTGTGCAATCGCTTTATCTCTTTCAACCTGCAGCTGTTTTAATTCCAATGCAGTTTTTTCAATCAGGGCACTGTTTCTGAAACCGTCAAATAACGGCATATTTAATGAGGCACCAACGGTAAAGTTTGAAGGTTCTATACCAAGGCTTTCCGCATAATTTGTCCTGTCTGCCCCATACAAATAATATCTGCCATACGCATTTATCTTTGGATAATTATTTCTTTTCGCAACCTTTAATTCTAATTCTTTCTTCTTTATATTTTTTTCATGAACTTTCCAGATAATACTTTTTGTATAATCCTGAAATTCCAAAACATCAAAATCCGATTTTTTCAAATCTTCCACTTTTAAATTCTCGAGATCATACTCTTCGCCGGTGTAAAAAGCCAGCCAATTTACAGATTCAGCCTTGATATTTTTCAAATCTGCGATTTTTCCTCTTGTGGTCTGTACTGCAACTTTGGCATCATTATATTCGGTTTTGGATATTTCTTTGGCATTATACAATCTTTCATTTAGTGCCAAATCTTTTTCCTGAAGCGCCAAAATTTCTTTATTCAATTCAATTTGTTTTGTTGTAACCAAAATTTTTGTATATGTATCCAATAAAGTCAGATTCATTTCCTGAAGTTTTTGCAGAGTCTCAAGTTCTTTTGCCTTCACTTCTTCTTTTGCAACTTTTAAATTGCCTCCTCTTACCCCAAAGTCAAAAACGTTATAAACAACTGTTATCCCCATAATTGACTGAAATCTTGTATAAGGGTTGATAAATGCTTCTCCGATTGACATAACCGTTGATTCTTTTACATCCCTAAAGTTTCTGGTATACTCCATACCGGCATTAAAATTGAATTTGGGGAAATATTCACTTCTTGCACCACGAACTTCCTGTTTGGATATCAAAACCTCGTAATCTGCAATCTTCAAATCATATGCGTGGTCTTTTGCCTTAGCCAAAACATCTTCAAAATTTATTCCGGTAATCAACGGACCTTTTTGCTCATTCAGCTTAACAGTATTCACGTCTTCAACTGCATAAGACGGCACGCATACCTGAACAAAGGCACCTAATAAGATGAGAATAAGTAGTTTTGAGATAGAAAATATTTTCATTTTGATAAAAATCTAAATTATTTCAGCTGTATTACTTTATTATAAGAAAATAATAACACGAAAATAATATATTTCCACATATAAATCATAAAAAAAAATTAAAATTTTAAACAAAAAAAGAACCGGCCATTCGGTCGGTTCTTTTTGAATATTAACGTTTTGAGAATTGGAATCTCTTACGAGCTCTTTTTCTACCATATTTCTTACGTTCTTTAACACGTGGGTCACGAGTTAGCAGACCTTCAAGTTTAAGAACATTTTTGAATTCTTCGTTAGATTTAACCAAAGCTCTTGAAATACCGTGTCTGATAGCACCACATTGTGATACAACACCGCCGCCTATAGCTTTTACTCTTACATCATATCTGTCTTGTGTTTCAGTAAGAACTAAAGGTCTGTAAACTAACATTTCAATAGCCGGTCTGTTACCGATGTAATCAGATAACTTTCTTCCGTTTACGAAAATTCTTCCGCTGCCTTTTACCAATTTTACAACTGCTATAGAGGTTTTTCTGCGGCCTGTAGCCATTATAGTATCTTTATCTGCCATAATTATTTAGCCTCCTTTTCAAGTACAATTGGTTTTTGTGCTGCATGAGGATGTTCAGCTCCTGCATATACTTTCAATTTGTTGAATTGTTCAGCACCCAATGTATTGTGTTGTAACATACCGCGAACTGCATGTTCTATAACAATTCTCGGATCTTTTTCCATCAATTCTTTGAAACTTGCACTCTTCAAGCCGCCCGGATAACCTGTGTGGTGAAGATAAATTTTATCAGTTTCTTTTTTACCTGTAACTTTCACTTTTGAAGCATTGATTACGATAACAAAATCACCGGTATCAACGTTTGGAGTGTATTCAGGTTTGTTTTTTCCTCTCAAAATGTTTGCAACACGTACCGCCAAGCGTCCCAATGTTTCGCCATCGGCATCGATTACATACCATTTTCTTTCTACTTCAAGAGGTTTTGCTGAATATGTTTTCATATTGCATTTCTCCATTTATAACTTAGTATTCTACTTTCATTAATGTCAGTCCATACGGACTTACGGTTGCTCCCGCACTTTTACGGGACTTAGCTTCCAAAACATCTTTCATATGCTCAGGTGCCAAGTTGTGCCCTTCTATTTCTAAAAGGGTTCCGACAATGGTTCTTACCATATTGTACAAAAATCTGTTTCCCACAATATCAATAATCACCTTGTCGCCGGTCTTTGAAACTTTCGCTTCATATATAGTGCAAATTTTGCTTGGGTTTAGCGTTCCGGAACTTTTGAAGGATGAAAAATCGTGTTCTCCAAGTAAATAATTCAGTGAATTTTGCATTCTTTCTGTATTTACCTCAAATTTTACTCTCATCAAATCTCCGTCAAATGCGTTTTTTATCTTTCTGTTAATAAATTCAAACCGATAATAACGTTTTTTAGCGGATTTTTGAGCGTGAAATCTGTCATCGACTTTTCTCAGATCTGTGACCGATATATCATCAGGCAGAATTTCATTTATCTGATAGAGAAACTTTGAAGCAACAATCGTTTCGTCTGTGTCAAAATGAACTACCTGACCGAGTGAATTAACACCCTTATCAGTCCTTCCGGAAAAAATTGCCCTAATTGGCCGGTTATTATTTTTTGTGTTTCCACATTTTATCAAAGTACTGAGAGCCTTTTCCAGTTCACCCTGTATTGTCGGTTCTGCTATTTCTTTACCGTTTTTAAATTGTATCTGGCTGCCGGAATAGCGTTTCCCTTTATACTGAACTGTTAAAGCCCAACGCGTCATCAATTACACCAATTGAATAAGTGCCATTTCAGAAGCGTCACCACGTCTTGGCGGCAAGTGATAGATTCTTGTGTATCCGCCTTTTTTATCAGAATATTGTTTTCCGATAACTACAAACAATTTTCTCAAAACTGTTTGTGATGACAGTTTTTTATCTTTTTGAGGTGCTTCAAAAATTTCGCCTGTTTTCACATCGATATATTCACCCGTTTCTTTGTTGTAAATATATCTTGCGGCCTGACGAATTGAGTGAAGATCACCCTTTTTAGCCAAAGTGATAATCTTTTCAGCATATGGCTTCAGCGCTTTTGCACGAGCCAATGTTGTTGTGATTTCACCGTGCATAAAAAGTTCAGTAGCTAAAGAACGCAGCAATGCCTTTCTTTGGTCTTGCGCTTTTCCCAGCGTATGTTTTTTAGTTTGGTGTCTCATTTTTATTTTTCCTTTATATTACTTAATTTATATTCTACTAGCCGATAATATCTTCTTCTTCAGGACTTGGAGCAAGGTCTAAGCCGAAGTGATGCAGTCTTTCAATAACTTCATCTGAAGATTTTTTACCAAAGTTTTTAATATTTAATAAATCATGTTCTGATTTCTTCAACAATTCTGCCATTGAATTTATGCTTGCTCTTTTCAGACAATTATATGCACGAACTGAAAGTTCAAGCTCTTCAATAGTCATTGTCGGTTGTTCCTCAACTTCATCAATTGCTTCTTCAATCTGAACTGACGGAGCGCTTGCAGGCTGACCTGTGATTGATGCAATTTGCATAAAGTGTTCAATCAATAAGTTAGAAGCCTGACTCAATGCGTTTTGAACGTCAATTGAACCGTTAGACCAAATTTCAATAGTCAATTTGTCAAAGTCTAATGCATCACCTACACGTGCGCTTTCAACATTGTAGCTTACACGTTTGATAGGCATATATGTTGCATCAATCGGCAATACGTCAATTGACGCATCTTTTGCATCTCTCGGAACATCGTTCGGAACGTATCCTTTGCCGGAATCAACGATAATATCTGCATGGAATGAACCGCCGTCAGCAACTGTACATATTAACCAGTCAGGGTTAACTACTTTTACACCTGCAGGCAACTGAATGTCACTTGCCAATACCGGTCCCGGTTTATATACATCTAATCTTAAGTGTTGAGATTCTTTTGAATCAGTCTTAACAACCAGCCCTTTTAAGTTTAACAAGACATCATTGACATCTTCGCGAACTCCCGGGATTGCCGTATATTCGTGAGTAATACCTTCAATTCTGGCACTTGTTACGGCTGTACCTTCAAGACTTGACAATAATACACGTCTTAAAGAATTACCTATTGTTGTACCAAACCCTCTTTCTAATGGCTCAATTACGAATTTACCATATTGAGAGCCGTCTGAACTTGTTGCTGTATCAACACATTTAATTTTTAATTCCATTATTTTTTCTCCTAGTTATAATCCTACTTGATTGCTAATTATATAAGCTAATGCTTATTTACCGTTTACTATTTTGAATAGTACTCAATTACAAGTTGTTCCTTAAGTTCAGGATCTAATTCTTCTCTTTCAGGAATTCTGTCAAAGGTGATTTTCAGTGCATCTTTGTCTATTGTCATCCATGCAGGTGCACAAGCCATATCTATCATCCCTATAACATTATTAAGGTATGATGAGCTCTTTGACTTAACTGTAACGACATCACCGGCTTTTACCAAGTATGATGGAATGTCTACCTTTTTGCCGTTTACAAGAACGTGACCGTGATTTACAATCTGTCTTGTTTGTTTACGGGTAATACCAAAGCCTGCTCTGAATAAGATGTTATCAAGTCTTGATTCTAATAACTGCAAAAGAATTGTACCTGTAACGCCTTTTCTTCTTGCTGCTTCGTTATAGTATCTTACGAATTGTTTTTCAGATACCAAATATGTAAATCTGATTTTTTGTTTTTCAGCCAAGTGAAGTGCATATTCTGAAGGTTTTTTTCTGACTGCACCGTGTTGGCCTGAAGCTGTTTGTCTCATAGAAGTTGTTAATTTTCTGTTTGACAAATCTTTAACTTTTTTATTTCTGAATAATTTGTTTGTTGGTCCTGTGTATCTAGACATTTTAATTTTCTCCTTTTCTTTTGCGGGGCATCTATGGTTTGAAGATGGACTAAATCCTCAAGCCCCCGCGGTTTTCAAAAAGCCTGATAAGTTTAACACTTATTCTGCTTTAATTATACTCTACGTTTCTTTGGCGGACGGCAGCCATTGTGCGGGATAGGAGTTACATCTTTAATAAGAGTAATTTCCAAACCTGCAGCCTGAATAGCTCTGATAGCTGTTTCTCTGCCTGAACCCGGCCCTTTGATATGAACTTCAACTTTTTTCATACCTTGGTCAATTGATTT
>JAFYDY010000088.1 GCA_017544545.1 bacterium | reverse complement strand
TTCCACACATCATCTTCTGAGGTTACACTCTTGCCGTTTATTTCCGGAGTAATCATTGAACGCGGGAATCTGGACGGCTTTGTTGAAGACATCTCTGACAACGGATCATCGAGATACTGCGGCGGTTGAATTTCCAAATATCTGTATATATTTTTCAGATGAGTTCTGAAAATAAAGTCAAATATATTATCCCTGCCGGAATCGTTTGGCTCGCCATACCACCAAAACCAATCACTGCCTTCGCAAATGAATAATTCTCTTCTCGCAAGTTCTATATTCGGATTTGACGGTTCACGCTTGGCAAAATCAGCCAAATCACGTCTTACCCTGCTTAAATATGTCCATGCCAAATCTTTGACAGGTTCATCTATCCATAATTTGAAGTTTCTGTTTAACCAGGAGCCTGCCGCTATTTTATTTAAAGGTTTATCCTCTTTTGTATTTTCCAGATAATCACTTATTAAAACAGTCTCCAAACTTTCATCTTCCGAAATCAATGTGTATAAAGTTTTCAGAAATGATGCACCGTCTTCCATGTAGTTTTCCCAACAGTTTTCACCATCCATTGCAATAGTTAATAAATGTTCTTCATCAGGAGATGAAAGTATTTTACTTTGCATAATTTTTATTCTGTCATACAAATCATTTGCCGTCGCAATAGGATTGTGGCTTGGGTATTCAAAACTAATCAGATTAGGAATTGTTGATTCTCTGAAAATCATTTTTATATCTGAATTATTTGTCTTATATGTGTATGTTTTTAAAAGATGGTAAGGCTCCTGGATGTATGCCTTGAAATCGTGTTCAAACTCGAAATCGATTGAATTAGCCAGAATTCCTTCATCCGAAATAGACCATTCAACGCCAAGCGAACTGAACATATCAAGCGTTTTCTGGCTGATACATTGTTCTGAGGGCCAAATTCCCTTTGGTCTTACACCAAAAATCTCCTCAACTCTGTCTAATGCCATTTTTGTCTGTATTTGAGCATCAGATTCCGTATCCAATAAAGCTATATCGTCATCGTCTGCCGTATTTTTCTTGATATTTTTGTAATCTAAAAGTATTGGCAATATCGGGTGATAATACGGACTTGTCGTGATTTCTATTTTATGGTCATTAATTAATTTCTTCAAAACAGGGATAATTTTTCGCATTATCTCTCTTTGAATTTCCAAAATTTCTATTCTTTCTTCGGTTGTATAATTTTTACCTTTTTTTACAAGCTCTTTGAGCCTTTTATCCGATGCAATATACGAAGGATCAATCCATGCGAGATTGAAAAGAGCCGTCAAATCTGCGTATTCTTGATTTGTAAAAATAGAAATGTCATTTGTTTCATCAGTTTGCGCAATTTTATAAAGCCTGTGGTATTCTTCATTAGGCAAAATCATTGTCTGATAATTTGCATCAAAGAAATTTGTAAGAATATATGTTTTATCTTTATCGGTTAGCTCATTTTCAGGGATAATTAACATTCTGGAATGAAGGTCGTGCGCACCCTTTTCGGCATATTCAATGATAGCATCCAATAGTATCGGCACAAAGTTAAAATTCAGTTTCAGATTTTCAAACTTATCAACCCAAAGTGCCATATCAAGATAATCTTTTACGGCATGGAGCCTTACCCATGGCATCAGATAATCACCGTTCGCAGTCAGCTGATAAACAGGTTGGTGCATATGCCACAGAAAAGCGATTGATAATTTTTTAGTTTTACTCATCATAAGAGTTAACCCCTGTGGCTATATTGTATCACAACAAGCAGCAAATTGTAAATAAATTTACCCCTACATATCAAGTGCTATATCAAGTGTCGGTGCCTTTGCAACTATTGCACTAGAAGAGATTATATCAACACCGCATTCGGCAATTTTTCTGACTGTCTCAAGATTTACATTACCACTTGCTTCAACTGTTGCTCTGTGGTTGATGAGCTCAACTGCTTCTTTCATTTGCTCAAGCGTCATATTATCAAGCATAATAATATCAACCCCCAAAGGCAAAGCTTCTTTTATCTGTTCTAACGTATCACATTCCAATTCAATTTTATGTGCGTGTGAAAGATTAGCCTTAACCGTATTAACAGCATTTGTAACCGAGCCTGCAACTTTTATGTGATTATCTTTAATCATTGCACAATCTGACAAATTGAATCTGTGCAGAGCACCTCCTCCGACTTTTACGGAATATTTTTCAAACGCTCTGAAGTTCGGGGTTGTTTTTCTTGTATCAACAATCTTGCATGGCAAATCACCTATTGCATTTTTATATTTGCGTGTTTCTGTCGCAATACCACTCATTCTCTGGATATAATTCAGCGAAACTCTTTCTCCCAAAAGCAAATATTTACCCGGACCCTTCAAAGTAGCAATTATATCGCCTTTTTTTATCTCATCGCCATCTTTTTTCAATAAATCAACCTGAACCTTGTCAGACAAAATCCTAAAAACTGTTTTAAAAACATCAAGACCGCAAATTACACCTTCACATCTTGAAACAAGAGAGGCAGAAAATATTTTTTCTTCACCCACTATACTTTCGGTCGTAACATCACCGAACCCTATATCTTCCATAAGGGCCGATTTTACATGATCTTCAACAAAAAAACTATTTAACAAGATTTATTTCTCCTATATTTTTATTTATTAAACTATGTTCGCCGTGATTATCCGTTTCAAGATAATCTGTTCTGTAATGCGCACCCCGCGACTCATTTCGATTTAGTGCCGACTTAACTATGAGTTCTGAGGTGATAAGCATATTTCTCAATTCGTATTCCTCAATTGTTGCACAACCATACTCACGATTAAATTCCGATTTAATTTTTGATATTTCACCAAGAGCATCCGTCAAAAGTTTTTCATTTCTGAAAATTCC
>JAFYDY010000087.1 GCA_017544545.1 bacterium | reverse complement strand
CACATCTTTTTGTCCAGAAAAGTTGCAGAATCAAACCACTACCCTGCAATTGATGTTTTGGGGAGTATTTCCCGTTTGATGTCAGTTGTTGCATCACCGGAGCACAAAGAAGCTGCCGCAAAATTAAGAACAATAATGTCCTTATATCGCGAAAATAAAGACTTAATTGATGTCGGTATGTACCAGCCCGGAACAAACCCAAGGCTTGACACAGCAATAGAGATGATGCCAAAAATCAATGCATTTCTGCAACAACGAACATCCGACAGTGTAACAATGGACGGAACTATAAGTCAGCTCATTGAGATGATGGAAGGGGTTGAAATTTAACCGCGTTTTTGCTTACCAAATTGATGGTATTCCCCGTTTTTAAGTGTTGTTGAAATGTATTTATCCATTCTGTTATCTGTTTTCGGGATATTGTGTTTTTCGAATTTTTGATAAACTTTGAAACCTAATTGTCTTAATTTTTGTTCAAATCCAGGATCTAACCGTTTACGGATAGATAACCTTACACAACCGTTATTCCCGTTCGGATATCTGTAATTTTGATATTTTGATACTAATTTTTTAAGAGCTACTCGTTTTGCCGGCGTAACACCTTGCTCAACCAACGGTATTCTGTATGTTGAACCAAATGATATATTTTGAATAGAATTAACTTGCATCCTCATTCCTTTCATTTATCTTGCATGATTTATAAAACCCGTAAATAATATTTTTGCTAATTAAATTTCAAATCGTTTAATTTTGTTATACAATACAAAAAAAGGAGAAAACTTTTATGAAAATTGCGATATATCCGGGCAGCTTTGATCCGATAACAAAAGGGCATTTAGATATTTTGAAAAACGCCTCGGAAATTTTTGACAAAGTAATTATTGCCGTAGCCCGAAATGGTGAAAAGAAGGGCTTTCTGACGGTAGATGAAAGAGTAAAACTCATAAAAGAAAGTGTCAAAGATTTTGATAATGTTGAAGTTGATTCTTTTGAAGGTCTGACAATAGAATATGCAAAACAACACGGAGCCGAAGTTCTTATCAGAGGCTTGAGAGCCGTTTCTGATTTTGAGTATGAAATGCAACTGTCGCAAACAAACAGTGCTTTGTGTTCTGATATCAAAACAGTTTTTTTGACCACAAAACCAAAATATAACTTTATTTCCTCCAGTACAATTAAGGAAATTCTCAATAATGGCGGAGATATTTCAAAATTTGTTCCGGAATGCGTTTTTAAATATTTGACTCAAAATAAATAGTTCCTGTTACATGTTAAAATATGTAATCACATGCAAAAATATTATTTGACAATTAAAATCGGCTTATGTAATATGATATTATAAAGTGTTAGAAAAGGGATATATAAGGGATTATAACATGCCACAAACCGGAGTGTATGATTTACTAAAAATGTTAGAAATAGCTCTTGATGAGGGTTATTCCGTATTAAAATACACAATAGTAAACAAAAGGGAAATTGAAGATTTAATAGACAGAATTTATGCAGCTCTTCCGCAAGAAGTTCAGGAAGCTCGCGTATTTCTGAAACGTAAAGAAGAATTGCAAAACGAAGCTCAACAAAAAGCTACAAGAGTTGTTCAGGATGCACAGGAAGAAGCAGATCGCATTCTTTCAAAATCAGAACAAATTAAAGCTGTTGAACGTGAACGCATCAGAATTACCAATGAAGTTAAAGATAATTGCGAAAAAATTAAAACTATTGCAGAACAAGATGCTGACAGCATAAGACTTCAGGCAACAGGTGAAGCTCTTAAAATCAGAGAAAGTGCTGAAATGTATGCCGAAAAAATCTTCAACGTTATGGAAAATAATTTACTTCAACTTCAGCAGGATGTAAAAAATTGCCAGATATACGTTGAACAGTTGAAAGCAGATGCAATTAATCGTTATCAGGTTCCCCAAAACAATCCGGCACCGTCAGATAGCCGCAATTGGGTTGATAACGAAGCAACAAAAGCGTTATAATTTATAAAAAAATAAACCGAATAGAACCTCGATTTCTCGAGGTTCTTTTTCTGTCAAAAATGTATTATTTGTTTACAATTTATTTGCATTTTATTTTGTTTAATATAGAATATTACCATAAGCCGAAAAAGAAGAATGTGGAGGACACATTCTTTTTAAATGGAAAATAAATAATTTAATGTAAAGGAAATAAGACAATGGGTATCAAAGGAAAAGTAGACAAAATGGTAGTTCTTGCATGTGAAGACTGCAAAGAAAGAAACTACACAACAACAAAAAACAAAAAGAACATTAAAGAAAGAATGGAACTCAGCAAATATTGTCCAAAGTGCAAAAAGCACACTGTTCATAAGGAAACAAAATAACGCAAGTGAGCAGAGGACGGAGCCGGCGTCGGCATACCTAAACAAGCCAGACAGGGCACAAACCCGTTTAATGCGAACGAGCAAGACATAACCGAGGCATTGCCTCGCTTGCGTCCTTAGTTCAGTTGGTAGAACGTCGGTCTCCAAAACCGGATGTCGAGGGTTCGAGTCCTTCAGGGCGCGATTTAACCAAAATAAAGGATTTAAACAATGAAAGAAACATTAGATGCAATAAAAACATATTTCAGAGGCGTAAGAACCGAGTGGGGCAAAGTAAACTGGCCCGAAAGACGTCAGGTTGTATTTGAAACTTGCGCCGTAATAGTCATTGTATTTGTGTTTACCGTTGCAATATATTTAATGGATCTTATATTTAAAGGATTGTTAGCGCTTATAACAGGCGGACTCAAATAATAAAAATTTAAGCATAATTATAAAGGTGGCTTATGACTAAAAAAGAAAAAACAATGGAAGAACTTAATGAAGATTTAGCAGCAGAAAAAGCGGAAGTCGAAGAAACTACTGGGACAGAAGCAAAAGATGCTAAGAAAAATCAAAAAAGATGGTACATCGTTCATACATACTCAGGTTACGAAAATAAAGTTAAAGTAAACCTGGAAAAACGTATTGAATATATGAATATGGGCGACAAGATCTTCAGAATTGAAGTTCCGCAAAAAACCGTAACTCAAATGAAAGCAGGTAAAAAGCAGGAAAAAGAAGAAAAAATCTTCCCGGGCTATGTACTTGTTGAAATGATTATGGATGAAGACAGCTGGTATGTAGTAAGACACACATCAGGTGTAACAAAATTTGTAGGATCAGCAAAGAAACCGATTCCTGCAAGAGAAAGTGAAATCAAGAAAATTCTTCACCGCTCATCATCACAAGTTGAAAAAATTGAACTTGATGTTAAAGTTGGTGATAAAGTCAGAATTATTTCAGGACCGTTTGCAGACTTTGATGCAGACATTATTGAAGTATATCCTGACAAATCAAAACTCAGAGCAAGTGTTTCAATCTTTGGTCGTGAAACCCCTGTTGAGTTAGAATACAAACAAATAAACAAATTATAATAAGATAGTACACAAACTGTGGAAGGGATTTCCCGTTATTACCACAAAAGGAGAAAAAAATGGCAAAAAAAGTAGTAGGAAAAATCAAGCTTCAAATTGAAGCAGGAAAAGCAAATCCGGCACCTCCGGTTGGTCCTGCCTTGGGTCAGCATGGTGTCAACATTATGGATTTTTGCAAACAATTCAATGCAAAAACTCAAGACAAAGCAGGATACATCATCCCTGTTGTAATTGATGTTTATGAAGACAAAAGTTTTACATTCATAATCAAATCACCACCGGCACCGGTATTGATTAAAAAAGCGTTGAACATTCCGAAAGGCTCTTCAGCACCTAACCAGGATAAGGTTGCAGAAATTACAAGAGCTCAATTGGAAGAAATCGCTAAAATCAAAATGGATGATTTGAATGCAACAACAATGGATGCTGCGGTTAAGATGATTGCAGGTTCATGCAGAGCGATGGGTGTAACAGTAAAAGATTAGGATGGAAGGACGCAAGTCCGCTATTACCACGAAAGGAAAAATTAAAATGTCAAAAGTAACAAAAAAACAAAAGAAAATGCAAGAAATGCTTGAAGGTTTTACACAACCTTCCACAGCAGTAGATGCTATTAAAAAATTACAAGAAATATCAAAAGAAGTTTCAAAATTTAACGAAACAGTAGAATGCCACATGAGATTAGGTATTGACGTACGTCAAGCAGATCAGCAAATCAGATCAACTGTTGTATTACCTGCAGGTTTGGGCAAAGAAGTCAGAGTTTGCGTTATTGCAAAAGGCGCAAAAGCAACTGAAGCAACAGAAGCCGGTGCAGATTATGCAGGTGCTGAAGATATCATTGATAAAATCGCAGGCGGCTGGTTTGAATTTGATACATTGATTGCAACACCAGACTGTATGGGTATGTTAGGTAAATTAGGTAAAGTTTTAGGTCCTAAAGGCCTGATGCCTAACCCAAAAACAGGTACTGTAACAATGGATATTGCAAAAGCAGTTAAAGATGCTAAAGCAGGTAAAGTTGAATACAGAGCAGACAAACAGGGTATGATTCACTGCCCGATAGGTAAAATTCAGTTTAAAGAAGCTGATTTAGTAAAGAACTATGCAACATTGGCTGACGCAATTTTGAAAGCTAAACCATCATCAGCTAAAGGTACATTTGTAAAATCAGTATATCTTTCAACAACAATGGGACCCGGTATCAAATTAGATCCGAAAACCTTTGCTGCAGAAGTAAAAGAATTAGTATAATAATTCAAACAAATAAAAAAGCGACCGAGAAATCGGTCGTTTTTTGTTTTACAAATAATATTTATTTGGTAAAATATAATTACACATTGAAAACTTAGCACAAATGGTGTGGGCGGTTGGCACTCTGCCGAACAAAAATGATTGAGTATCATTTTTGTGAGAGGGGTAGCGCATCCGTGAAAACGACAGTTTTCACTCCAAACCATTAAAACACATTGAAAACTTAGCACAAATGGTGTGGGCGGTTGGCGCAGTTGGTAGCGCATCACATCGACATTGTGGGGGTCGCTGGTTCGAGTCCAGTACCGCCCACCATTTATGAAAAACAAAATGGCTGCTTATTGGCACTGACGAGAACCAACAAAGCGAAAGCTTTGTCAAGGTTCGAGCGACGAGAGAGCAGAGGGCGAAGCCATTTTGTCAAGGCAAAAGCCTTAAAGACAAAATGCGTAGTCCCGTTTAATGCGAACGAGTCAAGACAGTCCAGTACCGCCCACCATTTTAGAAATTTTTAAGGATATTATGGGAATATTTGAAGAATTACAAGAACGAGGATTAATTGCACAGGTAACAGATGATAAGGAAATCAGAGAACTTATCAACAATGGCGGTGCAAGATTTTACATAGGGTTTGATCCGACGGCAGATTCGCTGCATGTAGGGCATTTTATGGCATTGTGTCTTATGAAAAGGTTGCAGATGGCGGGAAATAGGCCGGTTGTGTTGATTGGCGGCGGAACGGGATATATCGGAGATCCTTCAGGAAGGTCTGATATGCGTTCAATGATGACACCTGAAATTATTCAGCACAATTGTAATTGCTTCAAAAAACAAATGGAAAGATTTATAACCTTTGGTGATGATGCCGCTATTATGGTAAACAATGCAGACTGGCTTTTAAAGCTCAACTATATTGAGCTATTGAGAGAGGTTGGTGCATGTTTTACCGTTAATAATATGCTCAGAGCCGAATGTTACAAACAAAGAATGGAAAAAGGATTGAGCTTTTTAGAGTTCAATTATATGATAATGCAAGCGTACGATTTTTATTACCTGCACCAACACTATGGCTGCAATATGCAATTTGGCGGAGATGATCAATGGAGCAATATGCTTGCCGGAACCGAGCTTATCCGAAAGAAAACCGGCGACGATGCTTATTCAATGACAATTACGCTATTATTAAACAGTGAAGGCAAAAAAATGGGTAAAACTGCAAAAGGTGCAGTATGGTTAGATCCGAATAAGACTTCGCCGTTTGAATTTTACCAGTATTGGCGAAACGTTGATGATGCAGATGTTATGAAATGCATAAAGATGCTGACTTTCTTACCAATGGAACAGATTAAGGAAATGGAGCATTGGGCAGATAACAGAATCAACGAGAAAAAAGAAGTTTTGGCTTATGAATTAACTCAGCTTGTACACGGAACAGAAGAAGCCGATAAGGCAAAGGCTGCGGCTTATGCACTGTTTAACGGGGGCGGAGATAGCGAGAATATGCCTACAACCGAACTTTCGCCCGAAGATTTGCCGGAAGGTGTCATAAATATAGCAGCTTTGGTTGTAAAATGCGGGCTTTGCGAGAGTAAAGGCGAAGCAAAACGACTGATTCTGCAGGGCGGAATAAGTGTTAATGACCAGACAGTTTCAGATTTAGGCAAAATGTATTCAGCTGATGAATTAAAAGAAGGGCTTAAAATCCGCAAGGGTAAAAAAGTCTTTCATAAAGCTGTTTTGAAATAAGAGCAGGTTTACCGCTAATATATTTACCACGATTTTACAAATCTTGCGGTATTTGGTGGCTATATTTACCCCCCCCTACATCTTGTGCATGTTGTCAAAGATTTCTTTTTTCTGAACCCAGATTTCCATACCGAGTTCGTCACCGAGTCCGGTCAGGCCGTCTTTGATTTCTTTGAAAGGATGTTTTGAAGATTCAATATTGCAAAGCATAAACATTACAAAATGTCCCTGCATAAGAGTTTGTTTAATATCTTCGATATTCACTTCAAGCTGTGCCATTTTTGCAGTAACAGCCGCAACAATACCTATTTTATCAACACCCTGAACCGTAACAATAATATAATCAGCCATTATTCACCCTCCACTGTAACAGGTTGAGCTTTAAACCAACTAGGATTTACCCATCTGCCGACTTTATGTTCAAAACAATACCTTCTGAGTTCTCTCTTAACCTCAGGACACAATATGTACAGTACAATGACGTTTGGCACACACATTGCTATCATCATTGCATCTGTAATATTCAAAATAGATTCAACGTTCATTGCTGAACCAATTATAATGAATAAGCAATAAATCATATTGAAAGTAAATACACGCTTTCTGCCTTCACCGAAAAGGAAGGTCCATGCTTTCTGTCCGTAATATGCCCAAGAAATAAGAGTGGACATAGCAAACATAATTGCAATTATTGACAAGATAATCGGGAAGAACGGAATAACTGACTGGAATGCATTTGATGCAAGTTCAATACCCGAGATTTTGCCCGGTTCTATTGTAGCCAAAGCACCGGACAGAACTATTGTCAAAGAAGTAAACAGACATAAAACACCTGTTAAAAATGTCTCTAACAAAGCAACAAACCCCTGAGATGCAGGATCTTTTGTCTGAGCCGCAGCATAAACAATAGCAGCGGCACCCGTTCCGGCTTCATTAGATTGAACAGAACGTCTTAAACCGATAATTATTATACCGAAAACGCCGCCTGCAACAGATGTCGGCATAAAAGCTTCTTTGCAGATCAATTCTATCGCACTCGGAATACCTTTTATATTTGCAAAGATTACTATCAAACCTGAAATTATGTACAAAGCACACATTGTTGGGGTCAAAATGGTTGTAACTTTGGCAATACCTTTAATACCACCTACAATAACAAGACCGATAATTATAGCAGCCACTAAACCGATAATCCAGGTAAATCCGTGGAAAATACTGTGATCACCACCTGTGATAAATATCAGCTGGTGTGCAGTTTGGTTAATCTGAATCATATTACCACCGGTAATACCGCCGCCAATACAAAGAATTGCAAAAATTACGGATAACGGCTGACCTAACCAGCGAAGATTTTTTCTCGTTAAGCCGTGTGCAATATAATGCATAGGCCCGCCGGAAACAGAGCCGTCAGCGTTAAATCTTCTGTATTTTACCGCCAATGTAGCTTCTACAAATTTTATAGACATACCCAAAAGCGCACCGGCAAATATCCAAAATGCAGCCCCCGGACCTCCAATAGAGATTGACAGAGCAACACCTGCAATACTTCCGATACCTATAGTTCCCGAAAGAGCTGTCGCTAAAGCCTGGAATGATGATACATCCCCACCGCCTTCGGTCTTCTTGGGTTTTGCAATTAAATCAACGGCATGCTTGAAGCCCCACACACAAATTCCTTTGAAGAATAATGTAAAAAATATTCCGGCAAACAATATCCAGAATATGATTATAGGAACTTCAATATGAACATCACCACTTGTATATTTTATGGGAAAGAATATTATTTTTGCTATTGCATCAGATACCGGTGCTATATGTTTGTCCATAAAAGCATCAACATTCATTGCGCTTACACTCTGCACAGTAGCTAACATAAACATTAACAAACTAAATAATTTCTTCATCAATAATATCCTTTCAGCTGTGTAAACCAAACCATAAAAGTTTCAAGGGTTAGAAACTGTTTTGCTATAATTATAGCAAAAACAAATTATATATCCCCCCAATGTAACACTTTATTAAAACAAAATCTGCTTACTTAAACAGTCCCGTCATCATCTTCATCAACATAGTGACCGTTTGTTTGATTCTGAAGCCTTTTCAGCCTCAAAATTTCTTTTAAATCCTGAGCAACTTCTTCTTCCTCGTTCAAAACAGGTTTTCTCTTCTTTGCATTCAAAACGTTTGCGACATTCATCATCGCCAAAGAATTAAGAGTAGCACGCAAAACGGCACTTTGGTCCATGTACGGATTTCCCTGTGGTTGCGGCATTCCCTCTTCTTCGCCGCCACGCTGTGAAAAATATTCCCCGCCTTGTCCCATTTTATCATCTGATAATTTAGCCGCAGTTCCTGATATATCACCGCTTTTAAAATTGAAAGCGCCGCCAATACCAAAATATCCTGCAGACCTGTTATCGACCATGTTTCTACCTTTATTTTTTATATTCTCAGGCTATACGCCTTTAAATATCCACGTTTACATCAACAACATTATAAAATGCGTTACGTAATATTAACTCGTCTGAATGTATTATTTTGCTATTATGTAAACAAATTTTTACATTCTAAAGTTATATTGTCTCTCTATATCTCACATATTATAACTTATTGTTTTGAGAAATACAACCCACACTAATTTTATTTTTAGTATAGAATGAAGATAATAAAGCAGTCGGATAATCGCGCTTATCCATACGGAAAGTGAGGAAAGTCCGTGCATCCCAGAACAGACCTCCGGAGAAACTCCGGGCGGTGCGAGCCGGCGGATAGTGCCACAGAAATGTAGACTGCCGATGGGCGAAAGTCACAGGCGATGGTGCAACGGTGAGTTAAGAGCTTCACCAGCAAGGTCGGAAGGCTTTGGCTAGGTAAACCCAGGTCGGATGCAAGTTTGAAATGAAGGTTAAAGGTTGTTCGCCCACTTCAAAAAAAACGCTCGAGCTTTGGAGCAATCCAAAGACCAGACAGATGATTATCTAAAACAGAACACGGCTTACGGACTGCTTTATTTTTTAT
>JAFYDY010000086.1 GCA_017544545.1 bacterium | reverse complement strand
GGCGGTACAAGCATAGTAATCAAAAACACCAAAAACAAAGCGTTTCTGTATTTGAAATTCAGTCTTGCAAAGGCATACCCTGCCATTGCAGCAAAGATTACCTGCCCTAATGTGGTGACAACAGAAACAAAAAGACTGTTTATAAAATACTTCCACAACGGGATTTTTTCAAAAACGTTTGTATAATTTTCCGTTGAAAGCGGAGAATAAAATAATTTACCGCCCTGATTAAATATCTCTCCGTTTGGAACAAAGGAAAGGTTTATCATTGCAAAAAACGGATACAACATGCTTATTGCAATCAAAATCAAGGTTAAATAACAAAAAAAACTTCTCCATCTGTTCATAAGTGAATTATAACATGGGAAAAGAATTATCAAAAAAGTTAAATAATAATTAATTTATCATGACTTTGTGAAAAACGACATTAAAATATTAATATAGAAATTTATTATGAAATGGAGTTGATGTAGAATGCTAGATTTTGACAAATTTACTAACTATTCTCAGGAGATTTTATCGTCCGCAAGTAATCTGATGAGTTCTCACCAAAATTCTCAAATGGAGCCGGAACACGTTATGCTGGCTATGATTAAGGATGAAGGTATAATAAAAGATTACCTGACGGAATTGAAACTTTTAAATCAAAATTTTATAAATAAGGTCGTTTCAAGAGTTGAAAATTTTCCTAAAATTTCAGGTCCGACAAATTCGCAAGGGTTGTATTTATCCAATGATACCCGCAGACTTTTGGAACTTGCAATAGAGGAAAGTGAAAAATTAAAAGATGAATTTGTTGGCATAGAAGCGATTTTGCTTGCTATGACAAAGCTCGATAACAGCAATATAAAGGCTTTGCTGGAAAGTTTTAATGTAAATTCAGGCTCAATTCTCGGAACTATGAAAAAAATAAGAGGTAATAAAAAAGTGGATAGTAAAAACGCAGAAGAAAATATGAAAGCACTTGAAAAATATTCAACAGACTTGACTGCTCTTGCCCGTAAAGGTAAGTTAGATCCCGTAATTGGCAGAGATGAAGAAGTCAGAAGAATTATTCAGGTCTTAAACAGAAGAACAAAAAATAACCCCGTTTTAATAGGTGAACCCGGTGTCGGTAAAACCGCGATAGTTGAGGGTTTGGCTCAGCGTATAGTAAGAGGGGATGTTCCGGAAAGTCTGAAAGAGGTTAAACTTATTTCACTCGATTTGGGAGCTTTGGTTGCCGGTGCAAAATTCAGAGGTGAATTTGAAGAACGTCTGAAAGCCGTACTCAAAGAAGTTGAAGATTCTAACGGTGAAATCGTTATGTTTATTGATGAACTCCACACCGTTGTCGGTGCAGGTTCTACAGAAGGCTCTATGGATGCCGGAAACCTGTTAAAACCAATGCTTGCGCGTGGCGTACTCAGAACAATCGGTGCAACAACAATAAATGAATACCGTAAATATATTGAAAAAGATCCTGCACTGGAACGTCGTTTCCAACCCGTTATGGTGGATGAACCCTCTGTTGAAGATACAATTTCAATACTTCGTGGCTTGAAGGAAAAATATGAAGTTCACCACGGTGTAAGAATTTTGGACAGTGCAATTATTGAAGCTGCAAAGCTTTCCGACAGGTACATAACAGATAGATTCCTGCCGGATAAAGCGATTGACTTAATTGATGAAGCCGCAAGTTCTTTGCGTATAGAAATAGACTCTATGCCTGAAGAAATTGATGCAATGCTTCGCCAGAAAATTCAGCTTGAAATTGAACGTGAAGCCCTTAAAAAGGAAGAATCCGACGAGGCAAGGGCAAAAGTAGATGATATTTCCCGTCAGGTTACCGAGCTTGAAGGAAAAATCAATGCCCTGAAAGCTCAGTGGGAGAAAGAAAAAGCTTCTATCACATCCGAAGCGGACATCAAAGATGAAATAAATAATGTTAAAAATAAAATTGAAGAAGCTGAAAGAAATACTGATCTTCAGACAGCTGCAGAGCTTAAATACGGCAGATTGCTTGAATTGGAAAAACAATTAAAAGCCTGCCAAAATAAAGAGCATACCGAAAATAAACTTCTTAAAGAAGAAATTGACGGATCTGATATTGCAGAAGTTGTTTCAAAATGGACAGGAATCCCTGTTACAAAACTTGTGGAATCAGAAATGCAAAAACTTTTGAAGATGGAAGATATTTTGCACAAACGTCTTGTCGGACAAGATGAAGCAGTTAATACAGTTTCGGATGCAATCCGTCGTGCAAGATCAGGTCTGAAGGATCCGAAACGACCAATCGGGACCTTCTTGTTCTTAGGTCCGACGGGTGTCGGTAAAACTGAACTGGCAAAATCATTGGCAGAATTTATGTTCAATGACGAGGATGCCCTGATTAGAATTGATATGTCAGAATATATGGAAAAGCACAATGTTGCAAGACTTGTCGGTGCGCCTCCGGGATATGTCGGATACGAAGAAGGCGGACAATTAACGGAAGCTGTCAGACGTAAACCTTATTCGGTTGTTCTGTTTGATGAGATAGAAAAAGCTCACCCTGATGTGTTTAACATAATGCTTCAAATCTTTGATGACGGGCGTTTGACAGATTCAAAAGGCAGAACGATTGATTTTAAGAATACTCTGATTATTATGACAAGTAATATCGGCAGCGATATAATTCTGGAAAATACTCTGAATGCAATGTTGTCACCGGAACAGTACAACGATACAAACGAGCAGGTATTGGAAACTTTGCGTTCACGTTTCAAACCGGAATTTTTGAACAGAATTGATGAAACAATCTTCTTCCGTGCATTAACTCTGCCGCAATTGAGTAAAATTGTTGATATCCAGATGGATTATCTGCGCAAATTGC
>JAFYDY010000085.1 GCA_017544545.1 bacterium | reverse complement strand
GTATCCGTCATTTTCTAATGCAAAAACCTTTTTACGAATCTCAGAATTTGCAGCAACACCACCTGCGATAACAACTTGTTTATATCCACGTTCTTCCAGAGCTTTTCTTAACTTTTTCACAAGAGTTTTTGAAACACATTCCTGAAAACTTGCACAGATATCATTTACCGGAAGTTCTTTACCTTCAAAAGATTTTACAAGCCGCAGTACAGCCGTTTTTAGTCCGCTGAAACTAAAATCATATCCCCCGACTTTTGATATCGGAAGTTCGAACGCATTCGGATTTCCTTCCTGAGCCAATTTGTCCAAGCGAGGTCCCCCGGGGTACGGAAGTCCGATGAGTCTTGCAACCTTATCATAGGCTTCTCCGACAGCATCATCTATTGTTTCACCTAATATTGTCTGTTTTGAATAAGATTCAACATCAATTATCTGAGTATGACCACCGCTTACCAAAAGTGCCATAAAAGGCGGCTTTAAATCCGTATCAAGATAATTAGCACAAAGGTGTGCATTAAGATGATTTACCCCAATAAACGGTTTATCATGAACAAGAGCAAGAGTCTTAGCTGCATTCAAACCAACAAGCAAACACCCCACAAGCCCCGGACCAACAGTACCTGCAAAAGCAGTTATTTCGTCGGGCTTCAGCCCTGATTGGTCAAACGCTTCCTGCACAACAACATTGATTGCATCCAAATGTTCTCTTGCTGCAATCTCAGGAATTACGCCGCCGAATTTTTCGTGAGTTTTTATCTGAGATGCGACAATATTTGCAACAACCTCTCTTCCGTTCTTAACTATTGCACAGGCAGTTTCATCACAACTTGATTCAATAGCCATTATGTAATTATCGTACCCGCTATCTATTCCGATTTTTACGGGGGTTTCGCTAAATAAACATTTCTTTTCCATATAAATATTTTACAACAAAAATTTTTGCTTTGCTCGCGGCTCTGTCCTACGCTTCGTTCGTGGCTCTGCTCTACACCTTGCTCCTCGCATTAAACGCCACCGCTCGCACTTACAACGAAAATTCAACATTTCCGTTGATGCGTGCTCGTCTCTCACTTCGTTCGTGGCTCTGCTCGGAGCAAAAAAAAACCCTTTCTTTTGGGAAAGAGTTTGGAATCTTTTTCAATTCCTCGTGTGTAGAAGGTTAGTGTGTAGTAGGTAGTGTAATTTATGTCTCGTGTTTATTTAATTCTTAATATAGTTTGCTTATCGCTTACATATTAATAAAGTATTTTTAAAGTATATAATTGCTATATCATTTATATTTCGTAACATAACTTTACAAAAACTTTAATTATTTCTTAATTATTATAAGGCTTACTCCTCTTGATTAGGAATTATTTTTGTAATACCATCGACATGTTATAGTAGTTACACATAAGAAGGAGTAAAATTTATGGTAAACGTAGCAATTAACGGATTCGGCAGAATCGGTAGAAATACATTGAGAGCCGCAATCAGAGAAGGTATTTTTGACAAAATTAACTATGTAGCAATCAACGACCCTGGTTTAAAACCGGAAGATGCTGCAAGAATCTTCAAATATGACTCAGTTATGGGTAAATTTGACGGAACAGTAGAAGCTTATGACGAAGGTATTATCGTTAACGGTAAGAAAATCAAATTCTTCGCAGAAAAAGATCCTGCTGCTCTTCCTTGGAAAGATTTAGGTGTAGAAGTTGTTGTTGAATCAACAGGTTTCTTTACAGATGCTGAAAAAGCTAAAGCTCACATCGCAGCCGGCGCTAAAAAAGTTATTATTTCAGCTCCTGCAACAAACGAAGACAAAACAATCGTTTTGGGCGTAAACGACAAAGAATACGATCCTGCTAAACACAACGTAATTTCTATGGCATCTTGCACAACAAACTGCTTGGCTCCTGTAGCTAAAGTTATTGATGAAAAATTTGGTATCGTTAAAGGTTTGATGACAACAGTTCACTCATACACAGGCGACCAAAGAATCTTAGACGCAGGTCACAAAGATCCTCGTCGTGCAAGAGCTGGTGCTTTGAACATCGTTCCTACAAAAACAGGTGCAGCTAAGGCTGTTGCATTGGTATTGCCTCAATTAAAAGGTAAATTGGACGGTTTCGCAATGAGAGTTCCAACCCCTGACGTTTCTTTAGTTGACGTTGTATTTGAAGTTGCTAAAGACGTTACAGTTGAAGAAGTTAATGCAGCATTGAAAGCCGGTGCTGACGGACACGTTCTTTGCTATACAGAAGAACCGTTAGTATCATCTGACTACGTTGGTACTTCACAATCATCAACAGTTGATGCTTTATTAACTCGTGTAATGGGCGGCAACCAAGTTAAAATCATTTCTTGGTACGATAACGAAATGGGTTATTCAACAAGACTTGCTGAAACAACATTGATGGTTGCTTCTAAATTATAATTTATATAATTATAGAAAAAAGGATTGTCAGAAATGACAATCCTTTTTTTATTATTTTACAACCTTACTCAAACCGTGTGGTTTATCTACATTACGTCTTAGCCGCAGAGCATTTTCCAAAGCCAAAAGCTGTATCATCACAAGAATGCAGAACGTTTTTACAATAGGACTGTCGCAATCAATATTCAGATTATACGTTGATTTTATCTGATTTGTCCTGTTTCCGATTATAAAAATCGGAGGATTATAGCTTTCTTTTATCGCCACCAGATTTTTTATCGCAGTATATGTCAAATTAGAATTCGATATATAAATAAGAATCGATCTTTTGTTATTTAAAACAGCGACATGGCCATGCATAAACTCGCCCAAAATTGCATACGAAGTATTGATATATGATGTTTCTTTAATCTTCAAAGATGCTTCTTTTGCCAGAGCGTAAGATTGCCCGTCAGCCGTGATTACAATATTTTTATACTTTGCCATATATTTTGCAAGCTGTTTTATTCTAGGCTGAAGTTCATATGTTTTTTCAATATAGTCGGGTACATTTTTAATATCTCTGACGTACTCAAAGACATCCAAACCTTTATCCTGCGCAAATTTTATTGCAATCAAAGTCGCACACAAAAGTTGGGAAGAAAAAGATTTTGTTGCCGCAATACTCTGTTCTTCTCCCGCATGGCAGGCAACTTTATAATCTGCGGCATTCCATATTGTTGAATTTTCTTTATTTGTAATACAAAGCGTTTTTACTCCAAACTGTTTTGCTTTTTCAAGAGCATTGTTGGTGTCTGTTGTTTCGCCGGACTGCGTGATAAATATGTACAAGATACCGTCCTGATATGCAATAGTATCTTCCAGCAAAAACTCACTGGAATATACTGCACGCGCTTCTATTTTTGAAATAGAGCTGAACAGTTCGGCTGCATATCTCCCGCAATGATAAGAAGATCCGCTTGCGACAATGATTATCCTCTTAACCTCAAGCGGCAAATCCATGTTTATTTCATTATCAGGACCGATATACGCATCAAGAATATTCTGAGCAATCTTAGACTGCTCTTTGATTTCTGATTCCATACAAGTTTGTTTTCTGCTAGGAAATAACCACATATATCACCAAAATTAGCCAATAATACTTCTTAAAATTTCATTTACGGATTTAGGATTAGCTCTGCCTTTTGTTTCCTTCATTACCTGACCGACAAAGAAGCCCAACAGATTGGTTTTACCGTTCTTGTATGCTTCAACTTCTGCAGGATGCGCATCAACAACTTTTTGTACAAGCTCTTTAATCGCGCCTTCATCTGAAATTTGACTCAAACCTTTTCTTTCCACTATTGCAGATGCTTTTTCACCGTTTGTAATCATATCTTCAATAAGAATCTGTTTACCGATATTATTTGAAATTGTATTCTTTTCAATAAGCGAAATAAGTTCTGCAAGGTTTTCCGGAGTTAATTTTGTATCTGTAATTTCAAGATGATTTTCTTTTAAATATGCTGCAATTTCGCCCATAATAAAGTTTACGGCAGTCTTTGGATTAGCACCGAGTTCTAAAACTTTATCAAAGAATAATGCAAGCCCCATTTGTTCAACAATAACATTCGCATCATATTCGCTTAAACCAAGACTTTGATATCTTGCACGTTTTTGAGCCGGAAGTTCAGGCATTGTATCTTTGATTCTTTGTACCCATTCTCTTGAAATTTCTAACGGCATAAGATCAGGTTCAGGGAAGTATCTGTAATCGTGAGCATCTTCTTTACCTCTCATTGAACGTGTTTCACGAGAATTGTCATCCCACAGTCTTGTTTCCTGAACGACTTCACCGCCTTCTTCCACGATTTCAATTTGTCTGTCAATTTCGTATTCAATAGCTCTTTGGAGAGCGGAAAAACTGTTTACGTTCTTGATTTCGGCACGAGTACCAAATTCTTTTGAGCCTTTTGGCATAATTGAGATATTAGCGTCACATCTCATTGAACCTTCTTCAAGGTTTCCGTCACAAACACCTATATATCTTACAATATTTCTTAATTCTTCCATATAATTACGAGCTTCTTCCGCACTTCTCATATCGGGTTCAGATACGATTTCCAACAACGGAGTACCAGCTCTGTTCAAATCAACGAGAGAATATGTTGAGTCTGCGATTCCATCAGCACCTGCGTGAACAAGTTTTCCTGCATCTTCTTCCAAATGAGCACGAGTAATACCAATTCTTTTACCGTTGATATCAATGTGACCGTTTACGCAAATAGGTTCATCATATTGAGAGATTTGATATCCTTTCGGAAGATCGGGATAGAAATACTGTTTTCTGTCAAATTTGCAGCGAGAAGGGATTTCACAATTAAGAGCCAAACCAAGCAGAATACCCATATTCACACATTCTTTGTTCAACACAGGCAATACTCCCGGCATACCTAATGTAATCGGGCTTGTTAAACTGTTCGGCTCTTGTCCGAATTCGTTTCTGTCAGACGCAAATATTTTTGTCTTTGTCTTTAACTGCGCGTGAACTTCAAGTCCTATAACAACTTCGTATTTATCTCTTAATTCTTGTTCAACCATTTTAATCTCTCCTTGTCATTGTCTTTATCTTAGCACAAAGGGATTAATGATTAAACAAGAAACCTAACTTCTTTACAGTTTTTAAGATATTATCTTGAATAAATCTCGTGCTTGGACATAGTAACTTCGGGTTCAATATAACTATTTATATAATCTATGGCATCTTGCGGAGTCTGAGCAACATATATTAAATCTTTCGCGATTTTGTTTGCGAATTTTTCTTCAACTATCACATCAATAAATTCCAATAATTTATCATAAAATCCGTTTGTATTTAATATAACAACGGGCTTTTTGTTATATCCGAGCTGCTTTTGAACAATCATCTCCGTTAATTCTTCCAATGTTCCAAGGCCGCCGGCAAGTGCAATAACTGCATCCGAGATTTCATCCATTTTTTGTTTTCTATCCCTCATCCCGACAGCCAGATGAAATTCATCACAATTATCGGTTCTGCAGCCCATATCAACGAGTCTTTGAGGCATAACTCCATAGACCTTGCCACCATTCAATTTTACCTGTTCGGCACAAGCCCACATCATACCCAAAGTTGAGCCGCCATAAACAATGTTATAACCGTTTTCCCCGATAAGTTTTCCTAATTCTGCGGCATCTTCATAGAAACACTCAGATAAAAAATTACTTGAAGATGCGAATACACAAATATTTTTTATATTTTTATTACTCATTAAAATCTCCGCCAATTCTGTAATAATGTGAACAAAATACCCCCGACCCTTCTTTTGAACAATCGATTCTCAACTCGTCAGTTGATAACCCTGCACCAAGCGGAGAAATCTTTCCGTCTATAAAAATGTTCATTCCGAAGATATCTTTACCCCAGGTGTTTGGGCCTTTCATTCCGTTCACGTCAAACATCATAATAAATGCCGGGTGATATATATCATCATCTTTCACATCTTTGATTCCGATGATGTGATTCCCAGAAGCTTTGTATAACTTATCAAAATAGAAATCTTCATCCGGCAAAACTTTCAGAGAATTCATATAATACATATCGTAATTTTTGCTGGGCTCGCTTTGTATATTTATTCTCAGATACGGTCTTACCAAATTCATCATATACCGCTCACGTTCCTGATTTGAGCTTGCTTTATTAAAACCTTTTATAATATCAGAATCAGCATGAGCATTCATTGCATTGAAAACGTATTCCATCTTATGATAAATATTATTCCATTCTGAAATATATGATGCTTCTTTGGGCGAAACAACTTTTGATGGCAGCATAAGTAAAACTATCGCAAATATAACAAATAATGTAATTGAGTATTCAATTTTCCATCTGTGTTTTTTCATATACATACCCCAAGTTATGATTTAACCTGCCATATCAATACGTTTTTTCTCTTCCATAAGTTTATCATACACCCATTCCGGAATAAAGTTTTTACCCAGAATTATCTGACCGTTCATAATATTCGGTGTATGGAAATCAGATCCACCGGTAACAATAAGTCCGAGTTTTTCAGCAATAGATGAAAAATATTCAACGCAAGCCGGAGAATGCTTTCTGTGATAAGCCTCAACCCCGCGAAGTCCGCAGGTCATAAGTTCTTTTATCAAAGATTCCGCAATATCAATATCGTGTGGATGCGCAATTACAGGAATTCCGCCTGCATCATAAATTATCTCCACTGCATCAAACGGAGAAACAGTTTTTCTCTGTACATAAACCGGAGAATCATCGTGAATATATTTTGCATATGCATCCATAATATTGGTTGTCCCGCCGGCATTTGTAATAGCTCTTGCTATATGAGGACGTCCTATACTTCCGCCTTCTGCGACAAGTTTTTTTACATCATCAAACTTTATTCTGATACCTTCTTTTTTAGATAAGAGAGACAGAATTTCTTTTGTTTGTTTGATTCTCGCCTGCTGCTGAGTTTTTATTAAATCTTTGAAATCCTTATTTTCGACATCCATCAGATAACCAAGGATATGAACTTCATAATTTTTGTACAAAGTATTAACTTCAATCCCCCGGATAACTTCAATTTTATCTTCGAGATGATTTTCTTTAATGTGTTTTTGTGCGACATCATAGGCTAAAATATTGTCGTGATCAGTAATAGCTATCGCATCAAGTCCGACATCAACTGCCGTATCCACAATCTTCTCGGGCGAAAACACGCCGTCAGAGTAGTATGTGTGAATATGTAAATCAGTCTTCTTTTTCACTTTCCTCTTCCTTTTCTATATTATTCTTATTACAAAAAATCCTTTTTACAGCAAGGGCTTTACCCGATCTAATATCGACTTCTACCTCAATAGCATTCAGCTGAGAAGTGCTGCCCTTTGCTACTTCATAACGTTCGGGAATAGCTGTCAAAAATCTGGAAAGTGAAGTATCATAGTCCATACCTATGACACCGTCTGATGCTCCGCAAAAACCCGCATCAGTAATATATGCCATTCCGTTAATTATACATTCGTCAGCAGTCTGAACATGAGTATGAGTTCCAAACATTGCACTCAGTCCAAGCTCTGAACAATATTTACCATAACAAACTTTCTCCGCCGTTGCTTCTGCATGAAAATCCAAAACAACAATCGGCGTAATTTCTTTAATTCGCTTAATTTCTTCGGCAACCTCGTTCCAATAGGGATTGACGAGGTTCATAAAAACTCTGCCTAATACATTTATAACCCCAATCTTAAAACCGTCTTTTTCAAAAATTCGGCTGCCGACACCCGGAGTACCCTCGGGATAATTCAGCGGTCTTAAAAGACAATTTGCACTGTCAATATAAGAATAAATGTCCTTTTTATCCCAAATATGGTTACCGCAAGTCATTGCATCAATGCCGTATTCAATAAACTCACTATAATTCTTTTCGGTAAGCCCGAAACCATGAGATGCATTTTCCACATTTGCTATAACAAAATCATAATTCTCTTTATTTTCGGCAAGGAAATCCCGTACGGCAAACCTGCCCGGTTTGCCGACGATATCTCCGAAAAATATTATTTTTATTGAATTATTGTCTTTCACTTTATTTTGCTATCTCTGTTGTTCTAAATTCTCTTACAACAGTAACCCTGATTTGTCCCGGATAATCAAGTTCATTTTCTATACGGTTAGCAACATCACGGGCTAATTTACCGGAAGCAAGATCATCAAACATTTCAGCCTGAACAATGATTCTTACCTCACGTCCTGCCTGAACGGCAAAGGATTGTTTAATACCTTCGTAACTGTTTACGATCTCTTCAATCTTTTGCAGACGTTTGATATAAATTTCTAAGGTATCACGTCTTGCACCCGGTCTGCCTGCAGAAATTGCATCTGCAACTTTTACCAGAACTGCCTCTATCGTATTTGCAACAACATCGTCGTGGTGAGCTTCGATTGCATGAATAATTTCAGGTTTTTCGCCGTATCTTGAAGCTATTTCCACACCGAGTTGTATATGGGTTCCTTCCTGAGTTTGATCAACTGCCTTTCCTATATCGTGTAGTAAGCCTGCACGTTTTGCAATCTTTTCATTTGCACCCAGCTCAGCGGCAAGCATACCTGCAATATGACCAACTTCCAAAGAGTGTTTCAAAACATTCTGACCGTAACTTGTCCTGTAATACAATCGGCCTAATGTCTTGATAAGCTCTTTATTCAAGCCCATAACACCCATTTCCAGAGCTGCATTTTCACCTTCTGACCAAATCTTTTTATCAATTTCTTCTCTGGCTTTTTCAACCATTTCTTCAATACGTACAGGGTGAATACGACCGTCTACGATAAGTTTTTCAAGTGCGAGTTTGGCTATTTCTCGTCTTACAGGATCAAAACTTGATAATACAACGGCCTCAGGAGTATCATCAATAATAAGATCAACTCCGGTCAAGGTTTCTAACGCTCTGATATTACGACCTTCACGACCGATTATACGGCCCTTCATTTCATCATTCGGCAAAGCTACAACTGATACAGTTGTTTCAACGACCTGTTCAATCATACATCTTTGCATTGCTGTAGATAATATTTCCTTTGATTTCTCTAAAGAAATCTCTTTAATTTTCGCTTCATTTTCTCTGATTAGCTGCATTTGTTCCTGCGCCAAATCATTTTTTAATTGTTCAAGCAGGGCATTCTTCGCATCTTCACAAGACATTCCCGAAATTCTTTCAAGTTCTTCCGTTTGTTTCTGAACCAACTCGGCAAGATAATCTTCTTTTTCCAAAAGTTCGTCCATTTTCTTTTGAGTTTGAATTTCTTTTTCGGTATATTCCTGAATTTTATCTTCAAGCATATCCTCACGTTTTGCTAATTTTTGTTCCTGTCTTGTTAGCTCTTGTCTGCGTTCCCTTTCCTCTTCGTTTAATGCTTCTCTGTCACTTTGCAATTCTTCAACTGCTTTGATTTTTGCTTCTTTGTAAAGAATTTTCTCTTTTTCTTCTAAAGCCTTTCTGTCTTTTTCTACCGACTCAACGGCGTTTTTGTACTTTGTCCTCTGAATAATAAGTATGGCAACTAAGACTATTACCGTAATAGCCGCAATACTTAACAACAAGGTTGTTTTCATAAAGCAATACCTTATCCTTTTCTATTTTTTTTATAATACATGCAATGACGGATACATATATCCTATCCGACGCTTTCTATTTAGTTTTTAAATTAAATAAAAATTATTGCATATATTTACCAAAAAAATTTATACTACATCTGATAAAATATTATCATATATTTTTTAATTTGTATAGTAGAAAATTTTTTATTTTAAAGAATTCAAAATATTGTAAATATTTGTTACATAAACTAAAGATTTCTACATAAAAACCCGATAAGAAAAGTAACAGAAAGAAGAAGAAATTACTATGCCACAACTCGATATTGTAACAAGGTTTAGGCAATATCAGGCCTTGCCCAAGTGCAAAAGCAAAACTCCTGAACAAATATGCCAGATGATGATGGCAGAAAACAAATTGAATCATCAGGAATATTTGATATTAAAACAAAATGTTTTGATTTTCCCATTTGGAACAATGAACGGGGGGAACAAAGCAGAGGACATCGATTGGCGCGGACTTATGGGAGTAAGATTGACCGCTGAAGCACAAACAAAGAAAATGGACAGAGTTCAAACTCCAATGATTGTAAACAGACAATATCACAAACAGGCTCCTTTTATTGAAGTCGATTCAAAAGGTAAAATTGATATGTCACAATTCACTCTTGAAGGACTTAAACAGAGATATGACTCTAAAAAATACGACATAATAAAAGAAAAGTCTGGGGACATTGTCGTAAGAACAAAAATAGGAAACGAAGCATTCAGGGTAAAAAAACTCACCGCTGGCGGGGTTCTTGCAACAAATATCATGGGAACCAAGTTTGAGAATGCAGAAATTTCGAAAAAAGGAGAAGTTTGTGTGTATTCAATCAGCGAAACAGCATTCGGAAAAACAACAACCACAACTTATCAGGGTGCATCATTAAAAAGGATACACGAAACATATCCTAACGGTAATAGAAGAATCATCCAATATAACAAAGACAGAACCAAAGAATTTGAAATTTATTGGGATAAGGGCAACGCTAAATATACAAAAAAAGAATATTCTAACGGCATATTATGGAAACTAGATAATGGAAAACAAAAAGTAGAATATCCTCTTGTTAATGAACTTGTAAAAGATTTAACGGCCTTAGCAATAGAGAAACAATACACACGACCAAGCTTAAAAAAGAATATTCTACAAGGAATAACCGGAAATAACATAGCTGAAATATGGGACCGCTTTGAAAAACAAACCGGTAAAACTTTTATTGACTTTTTACGAAACAGACACAACATGGATTCAAGGGTACAAATACAATGTATAAACCACATAGAAAAATTATTCATTCAAAACTATCCTGACAAAAAAAAGGTCGGGGAATTTATCGCTGAAAGACTATATGAAGACATCAACAGAACGAATAATTCGGAATTAAACAATCATATCAAGTTATTGAATAAAAATAATATAAAACATGTAATGGCGGGATATAGAACAATAGCAGATTGCAAGCACGACATAGAGCAAGAGGAATTTAACGACACAATGGAAACAGTAAGAAGATATCTTCCTGAACCATTATGCACATATGCCGCAGAAAATTTAATCAAAAAAGCAACTCCGTTTCGCGGATTACTTGAGGCAATTGACACTTCAAAGTTAAGCCCCACAAAGAAAAAAGAACTTATCAATTATATAACTAATACAGCTATGAAAGACAAAAACGTAATTGCCATTCGCAATGCCCAAAAAGATATTGCATCACACCCAAGAGATATGCACAAAGTCGAAATTGATTTATATAGAGTACAAAATGCTGAAAATGGAGATATGCGCAACCAGAACATAAACAAAACAAAGAACATACCAACGAACAGGGAATTTATCGGGACAACAAGAATGCAAGGACGAGTCGGAGATTGCTGGCTAATTGCAGGATTGAATTCAGTAATTGCAAAACCTAAAATGCTTGCCAAACTGAATGAACTTGTTTCTTATGACAACAAAACAGGCAAATATACAATTATGATGAAAGGTCCCGATATAAAATATGTTGTAACATCGCAGGAAATCTCAGAAGCAGGACACCTATCATCTGGCAGTCTCAAAACAAGAGCTGTTGAAATTGCAATGGACAAATACATTAAAGAAAATGCTTATTTAGACAAATATTTATCAATTTCGGTTGATTCTGACGAAATTGTATCTAACGTTGATCTCAACGGCGGGTATGCACACGACATATGGCACACATTGTGGGGGTTCAATGCTAACGCAGAGCTTGCTCCTCTGGACATTGCGAAAGAAGATTTTAACAATCCAAACAGGTCTTATGCTTTTTGTTTAACCGGCACAGATAATATCTACGATATAGCCAAAAGTGAGAAAGATCCAAATTGTGTAATTCTTGCACAACACGAATATTCAATCATAGGAAGTGACCGGCAGAACGTTTTCGTACTTAACCCATGGGATTCTAGCGATGTAATAACAATAAGTAGAGCAGCTTTAGCAAATATGGGTGTTTTCTTAGAACAATTCGAAATTCCTCGGGATTAGAAAAGACACGTTACCCCCTCAACCCCGGATCGGTATATGATCCTGTTACAAGTTTATTGAATGCATATTGAGCCTTTGGTAAAACAAACGCAAGCAGAAAACTGCTTATTCCTATATTTGCCATAATATTGGCACCTTTTACGCATTTGGCCTTATTAGCAAATTTTGCAGGATCAACAGATTTTTTTGCCATATCAATAAAGCGTTCAAATTCTTCTCTGAAGTTTGCCATATCTTTAATATTTACAAATTTTCTCGGATCTCTGTACCCTGATTCTAAATAAGATACCTTTTTCAATTTGGCAGCAAACTGTGAAAACAAACTTTTCGGGTTATTATCCAAAAATTCCAAAATATCTTTTTCAGAGCCTGAGCGCGGAAGTTCAAAATTTCCGAACTTAACAGCTTCTACAAAATCTTTATTATCCAAAATTATAGGATCTAAGTTTACATTTACCTTGAATAATTTATTTGCTAACTTATCAAGCCCTTTTGCAATATATACAGGCGTTACAAAATTCAGAATCATAGAGCCAATCATTCTGAAGGCATTTACGTATGCTTCATCTTTGTTACGTGAGGTTGAAACCCTGCCGATAGTCAAACCGCCATCAGAAATAGCCATCTTGTCTACTGTTCTGAGATTTGCTATCGCAGACGTAACCGAACCAGTAAAGAAAATTTCACGGGCTTTAGCATTGTTAGCCGTAAAGGTTGACGCTATAAAATTGTTGTTGGCTACATTTTCACCCTTCGCTCGCTTTTCTTTAATCCGTTTTGTAAG
>JAFYDY010000084.1 GCA_017544545.1 bacterium | reverse complement strand
TGTTTGAACATAACGAAAAAAAGACCGTTAGATTTTCAAAGGGAGATCGATATGCCCGTCTTTGGGACTTACTATGATGCCAATCTCTTTGTTCTAACAGTCTTTCTTGCCAACAAAAAATCCAGTATAAAAACCGGATCTATGTGGCTGAATTATGTTACATTCAAAAATTTGTTATGTTTGACGCTTTTATTATAGGTTATTTTTTTGAAAACACAAAATCAGGGAGGCACCAATCAGCGTGAAATAAAAAAAGTACCCGCTTCGGGTACTTCAATCAATGGTTCCAGGGATAATCAGGAACCGTTTCCTCTTCTGCAGCAGTAGAAACAGGTTCAGATCCTGCCGACTCTTCAGCTTTCTTCCAGGAAATGACCTCAACATTTGTCACATTGTGATAGTATTCGGTCTTCCCGTCTTTGCTGACTTGTCTTTCGTTTGCAGAAACAACAAGCACAGAGATCTTTTCGGCATTCGCCTTAAGAAACTTTGCAGTCGGGCTGTCTGCCTTGATCAGAAAGTTGAACCACGGAGTGATGTATTCGTTGCTGCCTTCCTTTTTGTAAGATGGTTCAGCTACACCGAATGATAGATACTCCTTGTTTTCTCCCCTTTCTTCACATTTCCCCAGACGACCATAAACAGTAAGTTTTGCCATATTTTTGTCCCTCCTTTTTCATGGCTAAAAAGTAACAGACAAATCTTGCAAATAAAAAATCAGCATAATAAAAATCATATTTCTATGATTTCAAAAATGCTGTTTATTGCAAAAATCTGTTATTTTTTACAGATTCATTATATTATTTTGCTTTGCCGTTTTCAATTTCAGGCAAGGCATCTAACCCTTTTTGTTTCTTGTTTCGTAAATCAAAGTAATTAACTCGTTTACCAGAAGGCGATCCTCGTCACTAAGCTCAGAATATAAAGAAGATAGAGAAATCGATACCGGATTGGAATCGACATGCTTGAGATCGATGTGTGATCCGTAAGTGGTAAACTCCATGCCGGATTCTCCCTGCCCAAGAGAAAGCCACACTGGATCCACTCCGAGAACCTGAGCCAACTTAGCCATATTTGATTCGTTCGGCTTCCTGATCCCCTTTTCGTAATCGGCGATCTGAACCTGATGAAGACCGACTTTTGAAGCAAGCTCGACCTGTGTCATTTTTGATGACTTCCGGGCTTCCCTGAGCCGTTTTCCGAAGCGAATAAAATTGTTTTTCTCCATTACTAAGTTGACTTTGTCCATATCTCTATAATACCAAACATATTATACTTTTGGTTTGCTTTAATGCATGATGTTTTCTCTTGATGCAGCTTGGTTCAGCATCCTTTCGTTATAGTTTTTAATTTCTGTTGGAAAGACCATTTTTGTGCAGATATTACACCTTGCCTGTTTGCCGGCAAAGACAAAATGCATGCCATCTTTCCGTCCTCCCATATCTCTGACAGCGTAAGTGCTGTAAGGTGTGATCCTTTGACAGTTATCACAATAGCAGGTACCTTCGTTTTCTAAATGATCAGTTTTAATCATTACTTATATGCCCCTTCTTTTTATCAAATAAACCATCAATAACGCTAACAGCAATGTTGCCAAACTGATTCTGGCGATCTTAACGGCTTTCCAATACTCCTGATCCTCCCCATATCTTGCCCTGACCAGATAAAGCCCCCACTTCAAGAACCATCGGGTTCTAAGTGGCGGGTGATTGACTGTGGTTCGTTCTGTTCATGATGCAATCTTCCTTTGATTGGCGAGTGCTGTTTCGTTCGGAACGGATCTTGGCAGAAACTACTTATTTTTTATCTTCATTCAATGCATCAAGTAGTCGTTCCGATATATTCTCCAATCTGTCAATGCTTTGGTCTGTATAGTTGCCAAGCTCAAGTTCTCTGCAGATCCTCACAACGGCTGCGTGTTCTCTGCAGGCAACAGCTAGTGTTCTGATATCTTCTTCATTTAAATTTATTGTCATGTTAAGTCCTCCTACGTATATAATTTGATCCAATATTTAATAAGTTTAGTGGCCCAATAGTACTGTCCCGAACGAAACTTTCTACTGAAACTTTATATTCGGCCGGATACATAAAATGTGCCCAAATTATTTACAGTCAAGAAGACTTGGCAATTTGTAAAACAAAAAAGCAATATAAAAAATAGTTAATAATCACAGTAAATGCTGATCAACAGTTTACAATAATATAATATCACTCATATTATATTATTGTAAAGATAATTGCTGATTCGAGCACAAAAAAAGACAGCCGAATATAATAACTGCCGAATAGAACGTTGTTTGTATTGAAAAAACATTTTATTTTTAACAGAATTCATTATAGCAAAATTGAATGGTATTAGGCAGAATTGTTGGTCTTGTAAAACATTTTTTAATGCCATATACTATTATTCCTATTTGAATTCCTGAAGTATACGCTCTATTTTTATATTCTCTTTTATTCTTTGTTCAGCCGCCTTTTTGTCATTGATACATTTTTCCGCTTCTTCTTTGGAAGAAAATAATTTGGATTTTCTAAGCCGGATCCCTCCGGCAGATTCAAGGTGATGCTTGCCACCGCTGATATAATGCGAATCAGTAGTCCCATATCTCAGAGTTACAAAATCACCGCTGATTGAGACAACTGTTGCTTTTC
>JAFYDY010000083.1 GCA_017544545.1 bacterium | reverse complement strand
TGAATACGGATTTCAGGTCCTGCATTTCGGACTGAAGAACGTTTACCGTATTTTGCAATCTCAGAAATCTTTCAAAAAGATATTCGACATTATCAAGTTGTTTATTTTCCCAATCAAATTTTTGAAGATACAATTTTTTCAGCTTTGGATATGCCAGCGCAAGCCCCATTGTATCACCCATTGCTCTGTGATGATTAACAAGCTCAACTTTAAATTTTTCAGTCAAAGCGTTCAAGCCGTGAGTTTCAAGCTCCGGATAAATTTCTTTGAACATCTGTTGAGTATCAATTCTTTCGTTTTCAATTTCTTTTCCAAAAACTCTTTTAGAGGCTTCGTTTATAAAACAGAAATCAAATATGGCATTGTGAGCAACGATAGGATAATCCCCTATAAATTCCATAATTTTCGGCATAACTTCGCTTTCTGTCGGGGCATCTTCAACCATTTCCGGAGTAATTCCGTGAATTGCAATACTTGACTTTCTTATATGTTGTTCCGGGTTTATCAGAGTTTGAAACTGGTCTTTAATTTTTCCGTTTTCCAGACGAACAGCGGCAAACTCTACCATTTTCTCCCTTGTATAATCTAATCCCGTGGTTTCTGTGTCTAAAACAATCTCAATTACTTTTTTTCTTGCCATTTTTAATATCCTACGCACTTGTTATATAGATAATAACACAAAAGTTTTTTCTATGCTAAAATTGTGAAGAACAGATTAATAATATGGTTACAAAGGAGTTTAGTTATGTCAAATGTTATAGAAATTAATGATAACGATTTTGAAACAGAAGTTTTAAGATGTGACATACCTGTTGTCGTTGATTTTTGGGCAACTTGGTGCGGTCCTTGCAGAAAATTAAGTCCTGTTATTGATGAAATTGCTGATGAGTATGCAGGAAAAGTTAAGTTTACAAAATTAAACGTTGAACAGTCGGTAGAAACAGCAAAAAATTATTCGGTAAGCGGGATTCCATGCCTGTTAATTTTCAAAGAGGGTAAATCTGTTGAACGTTTGACGGGTATTATGCCAAAATCGGCAATTATTTCAAATATTGAAAAGTATTTATAACATATATTTTTGTGGTAAGATTATAAAACACGTAAAAATAAAAATTCGTATGTAAGAAAGGGGAAATTATGAAATTTGTATGTACAGTATGTGGTTGGTCAACAGAATCTGACACCAAGCCGGAAAGATGTCCTTTATGCGGAGCTACAACTTTTACGGAAGTTGGCGGTGAAGGTAAAGTATACGCTTGTGAACACAAAGTAGGTGACGGTGTTGTTGAAGATAAAGAAATTATGGATGGTTTGAGAGCAAACTTCCAGGGTGAATGCACAGAAGTCGGTATGTATCTTGCTATGGCAAGAGTTGCTGAACGTGAAGGATATCCTGAAGTTGCTGAAGCATATAAAAGATACGCTTTTGAAGAAGCAGAGCATGCTTCAAAATTTGCTGAACTTTTGGGTGAAGTTATTACCGATTCAACAAAGAAAAATCTTGAATTGAGAGCTCAGGCTGAACACGGAGCTTGTGAGGGCAAATTGGCTATTGCAAGACGTGCAAAAGAATTGGGATATGATGCAATTCACGATACAGTTCATGAAATGGCAAAAGACGAAGCTCGCCACGGCAAAGGCTTTGACGGACTTTTGAAAAGATATTTCGGTTAATAAATAAACAAATAAAAAGACCTCAGAAAATCTGAGGTCTTTTTTTTATACATCTGCTCCGCCTTTATTTTTTATTTTATCAAGTACTTTTTTTGAGCCTTCAATTTCTTTTGTATAATTTATAACAAATTCACTTGCCTCATTATCTCTTGCGATTGCTTCTTTTAAGGAAATAATTTTTTCCATTGATAATGTTTTTACCAGATAATCAGCGTTCCCCAAAACAATTTTTTTAAATAATTTTTGAACTTCATATTCAAATCCCGGCAAGCCTGCTTTCATTGAATACCAACGGTAAAAATGGTGCAGCATATAGAATTTATCTATAACGCCATCCCTCATAACGAACATCGGATCTGTCTGAAATTTTATTCCCTGTCCTGTGATAACTGACAGATACAAAGCTTCAAAACCTCTTTTTTCGCATATAAATCCTTCTTCTTCTTTAATGAGATTTAAGAATTTGTCGGCATTATTTATTTTAAAAACCGGAGTCTTTGAAACTTTTATATATTTTATAAGTTCCTCCGGATCACAATTTGTTTTCTTAACGAGGGCTGTGGTATTATTCCGGACATCCTCTATTATTTTCAGAGTTTCACTGTTTAATGTGAGTTCAGCCGCACTTCCCAAAACTCTTTTGGACGTTTTATTTTGGAAAGATGTTTTTGTAGTATCTTTCAATTTGTTTTGCAGTTGTTTTTCTTTTTTGGAAAGAAAATAATATTTTATATCTTTAAAAATGCCCATAACAGTAATATATACTTTTATGGGCATTTTTTATACATCCAAATATACGATATTAATGGCACAGAATATAGTTCAGGATAGTTCTTACACCAACACCTGTTGCACCCTTGCCAAATTCTTTATGCGGGCTTTCAAGAAATGCCGTGCCGGCAACATCAAGGTGAGCCCATTTAACATCGTCGGTTACAAATTCTTTCAGGAACATTCCTGCAGCAGAAGCTCCGCCATATCTTGTACCTGTGTTTTTCATATCTGCGACATCACTGTTCATATTATCTCTGTATTCCTGCCACATAGGGAGTTCCCAGAATTTTTCACCACAGAGGTCACCCATTTTAATAATTTCCCGGACAAAATTTGAATTGTTCCCCATAATGCCGGATGCCGCATTACCTAACGCAACCATGCAGGCACCTGTCAGAGTTGCAATGTCAATAACTTCATCAACTCCGAGTTCGCACGCATAACAAAGAGCATCAGCAAGAGTTAATCTTCCTTCCGCATCTGTATTATCAACTTCAATCGTTTTTCCGTTTTTAGCAGTCAGGATATCTCCGGGTTTATATGCATCACATCCAGGCATGTTTTCACAAGCCGCAATTATACCGTGAACTTCAATATCAGGTTTGAATTTATTCAATACTTTCATAATACCTAAAACACAAGCTGCACCTGACATATCATCTCTCATTGTCAGCATGGACGATGCCGGTTTAAGGTCAAGTCCGCCGCTGTCAAAACAAAGACCTTTGCCGATGATTGCAATTTTTTTAAGCGGTGTCGGAGATGAATATTTCATATGAATAAATTTCGGAGGTTCTTCGCTTCCTCTTGC
>JAFYDY010000082.1 GCA_017544545.1 bacterium | reverse complement strand
GTAACTTTTTTACCTTTTGGTTTGATTGCCATAACCTATACTCCTTATAAAAACCCTACACAAATTCTTATTTCATTATATTGCTAATTGTGCTCGGAGAGCGTTTTTTAGTCCTGCTTTTTAACAAAAATTTACAGCTAAGTCAAAGCGTTTCCGGAGTTTGCAATTGCCTCGTTTTTGCCGTAAATTAATTTTATGTACGAAAACTATTCTCAAATATTAGATGAATTAAAAAGCAAATCACATTTCAGAGATTTAAAGGATTATGAGGGTAAAGACGAAAAATATATCTATTTTAAAGGTCAAAAGCTCCTGAATCTTTCCTCAAATAACTATCTGAATTTTGCGGATAATAAAGAGCTTACAAAAGAATTTCTTGATTATGCAGGAGATAAATATTCATTTGGGAGTGCATCTGCGCGCCTTCTGACCGGAACTCTGCCGGTATATAGTGAATTAGAGGAATTGATTTCCAATCTTTACAATAAAGAAGCTACGCTTTTATATAACAGCGGCTATCATGCAAATGTTGGTATAACAAGTTCCTTATGCCAAAATGGGGATGTGATTTTCTCGGATAAATTAAACCATGCGAGTATAATTGATGGTATGCAGCTGGCAAGGGGTAAGTTTTTCCGCTATCCTCACCTTGATATGAGTGCGTTAGAAACTTTGCTGGAAAAGGAAAGAAAAAATTATCACAACGCAATCATTGTTACGGAAAGTGTTTTTTCAATGGATGGTGATATTGCGCCTTTAAAAAAAATAGTTGAACTTAAAAAGAAATATAATTGCATTTTGTTGATTGATGAAGCGCATGCGTTCGGAGTTTTCGGGAGAAAAGGTTTAGGGGTGGCAGATGAACTTGGAATAATCGGTGATGTCGATTTAATAGTCGGAACCTTCGGCAAAGCAATCGGTTCAGTGGGAGCTTTTGTGACGGGTTCAAAGATATTGGTTGATTTTTTGATAAATAAATCAAGATCTTTTATTTTTTCAACTGCGATTCCGCCGATAAACGTTGCATTTACCAAGTGGATTATTGAGAATAAGCTGCCTGTGGTACGTGAGAAAAGTCGTAATATGCTCTCGCTTGGGCGAAAATTCGGAAGTGAAAGTCATATTATTCCGATTGTTGTTGGGGAAAACAAAGATACGATAGATTTATGCGAGGTTTTGTTTCATAACGGTTATTTCACTTTGCCTATCAGACCGCCGACAGTTCCTGCCGGTACATCCCGCATAAGAGTTTCTCTGACATGTGAAATTGAAGAAAAAGAACTTGAAAAACTGAAAGAGTGTGTAAGTGAAGGCTTATTGGTTAAATAAACAAGGTAATAAAAACTTGATAGTATTTTTTGCCGGTTGGAGTTTTGACGAAAACCCTTTCAAAACTTTGAAATTTGGTGAAAATGATGTTTTATTTGTATATGATTACAATGACATGAGTTTGCCTTGTGAATTCGATGTTTTTGAAAAGTACGAAAATAAAACTTTAATTGCTTGGTCAATGGGTGTTTTTATCGGGTATTTATTGAAAGATTTATTTTTAAATTTCGATAAAAAAATAGCGATTAATGGCACAATTAATCCTGTTGATAATGAGTGCGGTATTCCTGTTAAAATTTTTGAATTGACACTTAAGCACGCCAAAAAGGGATTGGAAGGAAAGTTTTACCAAAATGTATTTCTGAGCGAAGAGGATTACAATAAATATTTGGAAAACCCTGTTAAAAGACCAATAGATGACAGAGTTTCCGAGCTTGAAAATTTATACTCTTTGATTAAAAATAGAAGTGGTGCGGAATATAAACATTTTTATGATTTTGCAATGGTAAGTGAAGGTGATAAAATAATTCCTTCTGAAAACCAAAAAGAGTGCCACAAAAGGTGCAATACAGAAGTTATAATATTACCGTACGGACATAACCCTTTTTATAATTTCATCAGTTGGGAAGATATAACTAAATGCAAACAGACTGTAAAACAATAAAAAAACAATTTGAAAAAAGCATGGCCGAATATGATAAAAATGCTGTAATACAAGATTTTACGGCAGAAAAAATGTTGTCTGAACTTTTGAAATTCAGCAATAATTTTGAATCTGTGCTAGAGCTCGGTGTCGGAACAGGGCTTTTGACGAAAAAAGCATCTAATGTCCTAAAATTTGAAAAATATTTCGGAAATGATTTGATTGAAAAATCAGAAAATTATTTAAAAAAATATATTCCGTCAGCTGATTTTGTATGTGGAAATGCTTTAAAGATAAAAGTTCCGTACAAAATGAATTTGGTTATTTCAAATGCTATGTTTCAGTGGTTTGACAATCTGGAAAAAGGATTGAACACAATATCGGAATATATTGCGAAAGACGGTATTCTGGCTTTTTCAACCTTTACCCCCGAAAATTACAAAGAAATCAGGGATATTACCGGTCTGACTTTGAATTATATGTCAAAAAGTGAAATTGAAAAAGTTCTTACTCGTTTGGGTTTTAAGATTTTGTATTGTGAAGAGTTCAGAAAAAATATAAAATTCAGCAATTCGTTAGAAATTCTGGCTCACATGAAAAAAACGGGTGTAAATTCGCTTTCGGAAAAGGTTTGGGATATAAAAAAGATTAAAGGATTTTGTGATAAGTATTCCCAAAAATATCCTGAACTCAGCCTGACCTATTCCCCGATTATCGTAATTGCCGGCAAATAAAAATACCATATCTTACGATATGGCATCCTTATTATTTTATAAAAAGTGTAACGAAGTAAAATCCGTTTCGACTCCTCACAAACCGTACAAATTTATGTACGTATCGACCCTCATAAAGCCGTGCTACGCGAATCTATCGTTTAAACAAGTCCCTAACCGAAAATCTGCTGGTTTTGTTAGCAATGCTAAAGTCCAAGAGCTTTCTTTTAATAGGGTTTGTCTGACAAGACGACTGATTTTTTTCAATAACTTCTTTTTCTCTCATCTCTTGAGAATTACCATCAATTACTCTTAAGTTTTGTTCAGTCTTCTCTGTCATGATTAAGATTGTACCTCGTTACATTATTATAAACAAATTTGTAAATTAAGAATTGCTATTTAAGTATATAAAAAGTATATATTTTTTACATAACTTTACAAACAGAATAACAAACCCTGATTTTACAGGCTTCTTGCAAAATTTCTAAATTTGCCATAAATTAATTTTATGTATGAAATTAAAAAACAAATATATTTAGATTTTACCAAAAATCAAAAATCTGCACTGTGTAACTACTTGCGGGCTTTGGTCAAAAAGTCTCCGGATTTGAGCGCAGAAGGTATATGGGAAAATTTTGTTTCTGATGAGAAGTATTATTTAGAGTTAAATTGTTCTCGTTTTGAATTTTTGGCAGATATACTTGAAGATGAAAAGTTTAAATCGGACACAATGAAGTATTTATTTGAATGTAAAAAGTATTATGAATACAAAGAAAAACAGCGTCCTATAATCGAAGCAAACAAAGAGTTTGAAAAGAAAAAACGTAAGTTTTTGCAGGAGGTTAAAATGTCAAAACAACCTCCGACAAAAAAACAATTGTATTATTATGATAAGCTTTGCAAAAAATATAATCTTGAAAAGCAGGAATTATCCTCAAAGCTCGAGGCAAGAGATATTATAGACAAGATAATAACAGAACATGCTCCAAATAAAAAAATTGTTGAGGAGGAAGAATGTTAATTCAGGATATAGTAAAAATATTAATTGATTCCGGAATTGAGCCAAATGAGGCAAATATAGAAGTCAGATTATTGTTAGAAAGTTTTGCGGGTTATTCCGTTGCTGATATTTTAATGGGCAAAAAATTAGATGAAGAAAAGCTCAAAATAGTTGAGGAAAAAGCAAAATTACGTGCAGAAACGCGCAAACCCATACAATATATTATAGGTCTGGCTGATTTTATGGGAGAAAAATTTTTAGTTGATGAATCAGTGCTTGTTCCGAGGGATGAAACAGAATTGTTGGTTCGTAAAGCTGCTGAAATAATAAATGAACACAATTTTGAAAATATTATGGATATGTGCACTGGCAGCGGTTGTATTGCCTGTATGATTGCAAAAATGACAAAATCAACTGTTATGGGTGTCGATATTTCAACAGAAGCCCTGCATGTCGCTCTTGGCAATATGGAAAAAATGGGACTTTTCAATCGTGCGACCTTCAGAAAATCAAATCTTTTTGAAAAAATCAGAGATGATGAAAAATTTGACATGATTGTTTCAAACCCGCTGTATATTGCGCCAAAATTCAAAGCAGAGATTCAAAAAGAAGTGAAATTTGAGCCTGAGATAGCTCTGTTTACAACTGATGAAAAGGGCTTGGAATTTTATGAAAAAATTTCATCCGATGCGCCGAAATATTTGAATGCCGGCGGATATCTGATGTTTGAATTCGGGTTGGGACAAGGCCGTGATGTCGCAGAAATTATGTCCTCAAATGGTTTTAAGGATATCAAAGTACTGAAGGATCTTGCCGGAATTGACAGAGTAATTTGGGGAAATCTTTAGACGCCTATAAGATTAAAATGTCCTAAAACAAGCCCGATTAGAGCAGAAACACCGAGATAAAAAAGCGGATCCTGCTTTTTTACAAAGCTTGAGCCGATAAATACCCCAGCCAAAATCAGTCCTATTAAGTGCAGATTAGATGTGAATAAAAGTTTTATGCCAACAGCAGACAGAAGTGCGCATCCTGCAGGTTTCAAGGCGTGTATTGCCCCTTGTACCATTTTATTTGTTTTAAATTTATCAAGAATTTTAGATACGATTGTTATTATTATGAAAGAAGGTAAAATAACTGCAGTTGTTGCAATCAGGGCTCCCAGAACACCCGAAGTTGTAAAGCCGGCATATGTTGCAACATTCACACCGACAGGGCCCGGAGTAATTGATGCTACTGCCAGCATATCCGTTAATTGTTTTGTTGTATACCAGTGAAATTTTTCAGCCAAATCATATAAAAACGGAAGTGTTGCATATCCTCCGCCAAAAGAAAATACCCCGATATTGAAAAACTGAAGAAATAAATTGATGCATAATTTAATCATTTATTTCCCTCCTGTCTAACCATAGCTGATTGAGTATTCCCGCAACTATCGCACAAATAATAATTATTGCAAGAGGAATTTTATGTGTCAGGGCAAGCAAAAGGGAAACGATATATACTATTGCTGTGAATTTATCACAGATTGCTTTTGCCCACATTTCTTTCACCGCAAGGAAAAGAAGGGTTATAACACCGACTCCGACACCCCAAAAGATATGCTGAATTGATCTGTAGCCCGTAATCTCATTGAGAATAGATGCTAATAAAATTATTGCTAAAAAGGCAGGCAAAATCATTCCGAGGATTGCGGCGACGGCACCTTTTGTTCCGAGCAATTTTCTGCCGGTAAAAATGGCTGTATTCGCTGCGATAATTCCCGGCAGAGATGAGCTGATTGTGTAAAATTCAACAAGTTCATCCGAAGTTATCCATTTTTTCTTTTCCACAAGCTCGCTTGTCAGAATTGGCAAAATGACATATCCTCCACCTAAAAGCATAGTCCCGACCTTGAAAAATGTTACAAATATCCCGTAAAAATTCTTCTCCATAACATAAATATTACATTATTTGTTACCAAATGTAAATAAAATTAAAATACGGGCAATTCTCACAAAAAAAAATACTTTATATACATGGTTAAAGGTTAAGGTTAGTTATTTTTTGAAAGGTAAAGGTTATGGTTTCACAGGTAGATTTAAACACGGCAGTTGGCACAGCAGTACAACCACAGCAATTACCGGCATTACCGGGTAATAATGCCGCTGCAAACAAAAACGGAAGTCTTTTTACAAATTATAATTCCGTGCCGACAAATGATTATTCAAATGATATTTATATGTCCAATATGAATTTCGGACAGTTTACAGCCCCTGCAGCTTCGCAGACACAACCACAGCCGCAGAGTTTTCAGGGCGGCAATCAGGCAATAGCAGATCAGCAAAGCGAACCTAAAAAATCAAACATATTTAAAGTCCTTTTGGCTGCCGGCGGTCTTGCAACACCTTTTGTCTTGAAGGCAAAAGAATATATAGAAGGCGGTAAATTAAAAGGCATATTTAAAGATGGTAAAATAATCGAATTATTAAAAAGTGGTAAAGTAACTAAATTCTTTAAGAATAAAGAATTTCTGGTATCTTGTCCGATATTTGCAGTGGTAGGTTTGGGGCTCGGTATGATGCTTGACAGCTGTTTCTCATCAAGAAAAGCCGCAAAAGATGATCAAAAAGTTCAAATGACTGATCAGCAACAGCGGGAAATAATCAGAAATTTTGTTAATCAATAAACCATAACTGATAACTTAACCAAATTATAGGCGGCAGCGATAGTATCGCTGCCGCTTGTAGTTTTAAAATCTTCTTACATAATAATTGTCATCATTTTTTAATTCCTGCCGTATTTTTTCAAGTTCGGAATCGTCAAATTTCCGGGATAAAATTTTGGCGGCTTTTTCCCGTATGGTGTATTCCTGAATGTTTTTTGCTCTTTTTATTATCTCTTTTAAATCCTCAAAATTTATTTTGTCATAGAACTCATACATAGTTTCAAGGCACCAGTACAATTTGAAAACCTCTTTATTAACTTTATATTTTCCTTCCTGAAAATTAAATTTTTCCACAATATCAAGATAACTTTTGGTCATTTCGGATAATCCGGAGCAAAATATTTCGCAAAATTCCTCATCGCTTTTAAGATTTGAGATTGCGGAAATTACGTTTCGGCAAATATTGGCGTTTATATCAATGACGGAATCCAGAAAGATTTGGTAGTTTGATTTGCCCTCAAAATATTTTATAAGGTCGTTGTCAGACATAAATTCTTTTAGTCTTAAAGATACGGCTTCTCTAATTTTCCCGTCCTGACCGGTCAGATTGTCAAGCAGGATTTTTGCATCCCCGCTTGATTTTATGGTATCGAGCTGAAGGGCTGCAATCTGCTTTTGGACAATGTTTCCGGAAGCCAAAAATTCAACAAGTTCCTCGTGGGAGTACTCTTGCTCGTACAAATTCAAAGCCTGTGTAAAATTTTCATCTAAAGTTTCATAATAACTGTTATTCAAATTTTATTCCTTTTTATGTCTGTACCCCAAGTATAACACAAAGTCGGGTGGTGTTTTTGTCCAAAATCGTTTAAATGAATGATATGTATGGCGGACATTTGTGGCTATAATAATTTCAGGAGAACAATATGGGCAATATTATTTCATTATTACAAGAAATTTTTATGTTAAAAGAAGACAAGACCTCACAGGTAGGTTTGTCAGGTTTCAGAGATGTACAAACCCCCGTTGAAACGCCGAAAAGAAAAGCAAGAAAACCTCAAGCTCTAAAAATATCAGAGCTTATGCGCCACAGTGATGTTGGCTAGATTTATAATTTTTCGGCAACCTGATTGAAAAATTCTTCATATAATGCAGAGTTATAAATTCTTATAGCTCTCAATGTTGCTGATTTTGTATAAGAAAAGCCTTCTGCATTCTGCAAAATCTTTTGAACAAGTACAATACGGACTTTCGTTTTATTGCTGCCAAAATTTTCAACCAAAACATTTGTGTCTATAACAGAGGTTTTTTCGTGAAGTTCATCGGCAATTTTCCTTGTCGGACTGTACATATAAGCTGCAGTTGAACCCCATGTGAAAACGGCATATGATGTTGCCATAGCCCAAAGCATTGACTGCCCCGCCAGTCTGCCTTTGTTTATATATCGTTGTTTATAAGTTTTTCTTGCTCTTATAAAGCCGATTTCAGGCTCGAATTCCTCAACCATAAAATCGCTGTCCTGCAATGTGTTTGCAACAGCCTTCATAACCTTTAGTGTGTCTGAAGTTTGGTAAACGTGGGTTTGTTCAAAGCGCCTTTCAAGACCTGATGTCTTTTTTGCATAAGAACAACAGGTGCTCAGACTCAAGAATAATATAGCAAGTATTGTTGTGAATATCTTTTTCATTATACTTTCTGCTTTTGTAAAAAGAGTGCCTGATCAACTTTTTTGTAAAAATCTTCGTAAAATTCTTTATCATCAACGTCATCTATAAACTGTGCGTTGCCGTATGTGTTGAGAAGTTTACGTCTGAAATTGATTCTGACTTTCATTGTGCTGCCGTATTCGGTTACGTTTGCGGTAACTTCTATGGTCGCAACTTTAATTCCGTTAAGGTTTAATCTTGTTTTTGTAAGTCCGAATTCTTTTGAAATATCAATATCAGAATCGGATGTGTCAAAATCCTTAACCCCGTATATAAAGCCAAGTAACGGATTTGCGTTATATACGATGTATCCGTCATCTTGCAGGGCATTCAAAATAGCCTTCATAACAAAAGCCTTGTCTGAAGACGCATAATCTCTTGTTTGAAATTGTCTTTTTTCAAGTTGAGTCATAGGTGTAATAATGTCTTCTTCCTGATTTTTCTTGGCAAAACAGGGAAGAGCAAAACACAAAATAAGTGTTACCAGTATAATTCTTTTAATCATTTTCTTCTCCATTGTATGTTGTCATATATGAATATCCGGAAATATTTTCATCTGTATCAAATTTAATAGTAAGAATTGTGCTTTGTTCGGATTTGTTAAGTCTTTCAGACCTTTTAATTTTTTGTGTCGGTTCTTTTTTTACGTTCAGATATATCCAGGTGAGTTTGTCTTCCGAATCAACGGTGATGATATCAGGTTTGCCAAAGGCTTTTGAAACTTCTGCTTTAGAGGTCCCGATTTGCATGCAAAAATCTTTATGAGCTTTGGCAAGTGCCGGTATCCCCATCAGAAATATTATTATCGTGACCAGAAGTTTTTTCATTCGTAATTCCTACATAAACTTTCTTTCATTATATCAAAATATTGAAAATTTAAAACCCGTAATTAAAACAAATATATGAAAAAAGTTATAGTAGTAGTTTTCTTAATATTTTTCGGTCTGCCCGCAACAGCAAAGATTATAACGGGTGAAGTTCAGTATAATGTAAACGGTGCAAGGCAGGAGGTGATGTCCACAGAAATTCCTGCTTTTGACAGGACAAAGATAAAAGCAAATATATATGATTACGGCAGGGCAGAAAATTTAGGTTCTTTATTAAAAGGGGTAACAGAATTAAAAGACAGAACGCTGGCATATTTTTCGGATGGAAGTTACGGAGTAACATATAACGACAATCCTTTGGATGTTTTTTATTACGGGAATGACGGAATATTGACGCATAATGAAGTCAGAGATTCCGTCGAATATCCGTACAAAAGTTACAAATACACAACGGGTGGCAAGCTGGTGAATATGAGTTTGCGGGTTTCGGAAGATGAAACTTTTATCTTTGAACCCGATGGAAAGTTGATTGCACACTGGCTTGGCGCTTGTTGTTATGATGAAGAAAATAACGTGATAATGAGGAGAAAAATATTAAAATAAATATGTAACAAAATGTTTACAATTAGAAGTGAAATCCTAAAGTTTTCGGGAAATATTCCGAATATACATATGTAAGGAAACAAAAGGGATACGTCTAATGGATCTAAATGTAAACTACAGTTCATTATACAAGCATGGCATTGATACCTCGGTATTAAAAGAAGTATCTAATGAAATTTTACGTCGTGCTGCCCAAAAAAATCCTGAATTTACAAATACTGCTACAACAAAGCAGGTAACAACCCTTGCAAAACCGCAAGATTTGGGAATTGATTTGTATCAGGGCAAAGTTGAAACAACTGTTCAAAGACAGGTTGCAATGAACAATGCTCTTCAATTCCAATTTAATCAAACAACAATAAATTCAATAAATTATTTAAATACACAAGCAGCCGTAGCAAAGAATATTGATGGCAAATATATGCCGGCAGTAAATGAAGTTGTTACGGAAACGCAAAAAGCAACAGAAACGAATGCAGCATCGCACTTTGTGAAGATTGTGACCGCTGAAACAGCGAAAGATAAAGAGGGTTCAAATCCTTTCTATCACGGCGAATTGTTATTGGCAAAACAATCTTCTGAAAATGCGGAAACAAAAAATATTGATTCAATGAAAAGCATTTTTGCGTAGAATAAAAATTTCTCAACAAAGAATTATCCTTCCTTTTGTTTACATTTTTCCTTTTAATATCTCTGAAAAGAGATATTTTTTTGCGCTCCGAGCAGAGCCACGAGCGAAGCGAGAGACGAGCACGCGTCAACGGAAACGTTGAGTTTTTGTTGCAAGTGTGAGCGGTGGCGTTTATTGCGAGGAGCGTTGCGTAGAGCAGAGCCACGAGCGAAGTAAAATATCCCCATGTGTCGAATTACAAAAAGTTATCTGTGATTTAGGATATTTTCAGAGAGGATTAGAATTATGAAAAATAATATTTGGTTTATAGTTGCGTGTGTTTTGGTTTTTTGTGTCGGATACAATCTGAATGATTCGGCGGTATCGTTTCAAAAATACAGGGTTGCGGTGGTTGATGTCTCACAGCTTTTATCTCATTCCCCTGATGTTCAGGAATTAAAACGCATACAGGATAAAGAGACAGAAGAATTAAATACCTTGATATCAAAGGCGCAGAACGAGATTTTAAATACAACAGATAAAGATGTTGTGCTTAAAAAAGAGGCTGAGTACAGGCAGCAGATAGAGTCAAAAAGGTCAAGTATGGAAAAACAGTATGCCTCAAAACTCGAAGAAGTAAACAAAAAAATCCGTAAAATAATATCCGCAGAAGCACAAAAAGAAAATTACAATCTGGTTTTGCCTGTCGGGATGGTGATTTCCGGCGGTGAAGATATTACGGAAAATGTTGTGAAAACAATGAAATAATTCCTATATTTCGCATGCGTTATATGAGCTTCTGACAAGCGGCCCTATCTGAAATCTTGTGATTCCGGCTTTTCTTGCAAGTCCTTTGAGTTGTTCATATTCGTCCGGAGTGTAATATTTTGAAACCGGAAGATGTTGTTTTGAGGGCTGAATGTATTGCCCAATGGTCAAAATATCGCAGCTGACATTTTTCAGATCTTGCAGGGTGTTTTCAATTTGTTCAAAAGTTTCGCCAAGTCCAATCATGAGTCCGGATTTTGTCGGGATATCACTGTTTTCTTTCACGTATTTCAAAACATCAAGCGAGGTTTGGTAATTTCCCTGAGGTCTTGCTGTCTTAAATACTTCTTTGACGGTCTCAATGTTGTGGTTAAACACGTCAGGATGCGCTTTTATAATAGTATCAAGAGCTTTTTTATCCCCTTTAAAATCAGGTGTAAGAATTTCAATTTTTGTATCCGGGCAAAGTTTTCTGATTTCATAAATACAGTTTGCAAAGTGCTCAGCCCCGCCGTCTTGGAGGTCATCACGTGTAACAGAAGTTATTACGGCATATTTAAGTCCCAGATCTTTAACTGCTTTAGCAATATGCTGCGGCTCATTTACGTCCAACGGTTCGGGCTTTGCGCATGTAATATTACAATATTTGCAGTTCCTTGTGCAGTTGTTACCCATGATTAAAAAAGTTGCGGTATTTTTTGTATAGCACTCATTTTTATTTGGGCATCTTGCATTTTCGCAAACAGTGTTAAGATAATTTACTTTTAATATTTTGCGGACTTTACGGGTTTTATCGGTATCAATAATAGGTCTTTTCAGATATTCCGGCAATCTTTCGCGCACTTTTTTACTCCCTGATGTTTTTACATAATTATATAACAAATTTTTTTTTGTTTGATTTTTATACAAAATAGTTATATAAGTATAATATATGAACAAAATTAGAATAGTATCGTTATATAATTACAAGACTATATATAGGAGCAAAAAGATGAAAAAATTAGTAGCATTGTTAACAGTTATGGCATTTACAGCAGGTGCTGTAATGGCAACTGAGCCGTTATTGCTTGATCCGATTAGCCCGGAAGTATTAAACGATATTCCGGCTGCAGTAAAAGCAAACATTGAAGGTTTGGAAGTAACAACTACGGAACAACATGAAGGTTTGCAATTGAATTACGATCCAAACATGATTCCGCAGAATGCAGCAGCAAAAGGACAACCGGTTCCGAAAAAACGTGTACCTCGTTTGAGAATTGTTACAAAACAAGGCAGACAAACAAACGCACAGTGGAATCACGGCGGCAAAGGAACAAAAGCATTCTTTTAATAGATAAAGATATGAAAGAGGCGATTTCGCTATTGCGAAATCGCCTCTTTTTTGTGTCTATCATTTTGAATAGATTTATTATATATTAGAAGGATGAACGAAAAGACTGAGTTAAGGAACAAGGCAAAAGTTGTACGAAAAAATCTGGATACAGAGAAAATCTCTGTGCAGTTGTGCTGTCTGGCCCGTGAAAATGAGGCTTATAGGGGTTCAAAGAATGTAATGATGTTTTATCCAAAGGCTGAGGAATTTGATTTCAGGGCTCTGTTGTCAGACGATAAGAATTTTTATTTGCCAAGGGTTTCGGGTGATGAGTTGGAGGTTTGTCCGTACAGAATAGGGGATAATCTGAAAAAATCAGAATTCGGAGTGTTGGAACCGGAGTCTGACAAGGTTGATCCGAAGGTTTTAGATTTGGTTATTGTGCCGGCACTTATGGCAGATAAAAACGGTTATCGTCTGGGATATGGCGGAGGGTATTATGACAGATTTTTGGGAGCAAATGAGGTAAAGACGCTTTGTGTTCTTCCAAAAGAATTGGTGGTAGATGAGTTGCCGTATGATGATTATGATATAAAAATTGATTATATAATTACAACATGAGAAAAGGGTTCATCATCTGATGAACCCTTTGGGGTTAGCTAGTTATATTTAGAGGGTTAATAAAATCGCGTTATGCGTTGAATGTATATTTAGGAGCCATATCTTTTATGCCGGCATCTCTTGCTTGTCTAGCTGATTGAAGTTCAAATTCTATTGATTTGCCAAGAGCTTCCAATTTTTCTTTTTCCTGAGCAATTCTTTGTTCTTCATACTTCAGGTTTCTTGTTTCAACCTGCATTGCTCTGTCACGGCCTTGTTGATATAAAGAGCGCATAATGTACTCCTGCATCATTTGTTGTTGTTGAGGTGACTGCGCCTGACCCATTTGCTGCATATAGAACTGAGTCATATATGGTGCGTTTTGCTGCATATACTGTAATGAACTGTTGTGAGCATATGCCAAATACCCCATTGCCCTGCCCATTGTTGAACCCGGAGAGTTTAGCAAGTCTCCTATTGAGACGCCTCCGTTACCAACCATTGATGCATAGGACTGTAAATCTTGTAATTTCTTTGTCAGCTTTGCTAATTTGTACTCAATGTCTAATTTCTGATGAATTAGAGAATGAATACGAGCTGTAAACATCAGAATACCCATAATTCTAACCCTACCTTTTCAAATTTAATTAACTAACCTTTTTCTAACCTTACATTTATATAAAAACATTCAAAACTGCATGATTGCATGATTTTGGACGTTTGTTAAGAAATGTTAACATGTC
>JAFYDY010000081.1 GCA_017544545.1 bacterium | reverse complement strand
CCCAAAAATTCCTTTTCAAACATTTGTATCTGTCTTGCCGGATATTCTTCGTCAGAACCTGCAAGATTAAATTTGGCATTGGATACCGCAGACGTGTCCCCGAGCATATCAAATAAACTGCCCTGCCCTAATTCCTTTTCTTTTGCTTCCTTGGAGGCAGTAGCGCAGATGTAATCCAAATTCTCCATCAATTGTCTTCTGCTTTTTTCAATACCGGCAAATGCACCTGCCTTAATCAAGCCTTCTAACGTACGTTTGTTTGAGCATTTTATACCAAGTCTTTTTATATAATCATAAATTGATGTGAAATCCCCGTTGGCCTCACGCTCTTTAATAATCTCTTCTATAACTCCTTCGCCGACTTGTTTGATAGAAGCAAGCCCGAAACGAATATTATTGCCGTCAGGAGTAAAAGTTGAAAGCGAGTGGTTTATATCCGGAGGAAGAACTTTTATACCTTTTTTCAGGGCTTCCTCAATATATAATTGTGTCTTTTCCGAATCCCCTGCTACACTTGATAACAATGCAGATAAGTATTCAACAGGATAATGGCATTTTAAATACGCAGTTTGATATGCAACAAAAGCGTACGCTGCAGAGTGGCTTCGATTGAAACAGTATGATGCGAATGCCAAAATCTGATTGAACAAATTCGTTGCCGCTTCTGCCGTCATCCCGTGTTTTGCCGAGCGTTCAATGAATAAGCCTTTTTGCTTTTCCATCTCATCAACTTTTTTCTTACCCATCATACGACGGACCATATCCGCTTGTCCGAGCGAATAATCTGCAAGGATCTGGAACACCTGCATAATCTGTTCCTGATATACAATCGTTCCGTATGTATCTTTTAATACAGGCTCCAATAACGGATGCGCATATGTAATCTTTTGTCTGCCATGTTTACGTTCAACAAAATCATCAACCATTCCGGAATCTAAAGGTCCCGGTCTGAACAATGCAACCAAAGCACCCAAATCTTCAAAGACGTCAGGTTTTAAACGTTTAACGAGATTCTTCATCCCCTGCGATTCCAGCTGAAATACCCCATCTGTATCCCCGTTCATAAGCATTTCGTATGTCGGCTTATCATCCAGCGGAAGATTATTGATATCAACATCAATTCCCTGACGTTTTTTTATCATATCAATGGTTTTGTAAATCGTTGTGATATTACGCAATCCCAAAAAGTCCATTTTCAGCAGGCTCAAGACCTCAGTAACATCATGCGGAGGATATCCTGTCTGAATTATACCGTCTTTTGAAGGCTGAACCGGAATGATTTCATCCAGGGGTTTTTGAGAGATTATAACCCCTGCTGCGTGGGTGCCGGTATTGTTTTTTAGGCCTTCAATACCTATTGCCAAATCAATTATTTTTTTGAGTCCGACAGTTTTATTAATTGTCGGATCTATCATTATCTGCTCATCTTTATCATATAAAGTCCTCAGTTCTGACCCCTCAAACTCCATAGCTCTTTTCAGCGTTTTAACTTTATCATCCTGAGCCTGAGCATATTCAATTGCCGGCTCAATCAATCCTGCCAGACGATTACTTTCCGAAAACGGAACTTTTAAAATACGTGCAACAGCCTTAAATGCAGCTTTTGCAGCGTAAGTGCCAAATGTTATGATTTGACAAACTTTATCTTCTCCATATTTTTTCGTTACGTAATCAATAACTTCTCCACGGCGTTCAATACAGAAATCTATATCAATATCAGGCATTGTATAACGTTCGGGATTCAAAAATCTTTCGAACAAGAGTTTGTGTTTTATAGGATCCAAATCCGTAATTTCAAGTGCATAAGCAACAATAGAACCTGCCGCCGAGCCTCTTCCGGGGCCGACCGGAATACCGTTTGTTTTTGCAAAATGGATAAAGTCCCACGTAATCAGGAAATATGCAGCAAAACCCATTTGCTCAATTACACCGAGTTCGTACTCTGCACGTTTTTTAATATCGTCCGACACTTCTCCATATCTTGTTTTCAGGCCACAATGAACGAGATATTCAAGATATGTTTCAATAGTATAACCTTCCGGCACTTTATAATCAGGCAAAGGACTTTTGCCTAATTCCAGCATAAGATTACACTTATTGGCAACTTCAACAGTATTTTTTATACATCTGTCAAAAGTTTCACTATCCATCCATTTGAAAGCATCACGTAATTGTTCAACTGTCTTTACGTAAAATTCGTTGTTTGGAAAATGAAAACGATTCGGATCATCCTTGTCACTGTTAGTTGTCATACAAAGTAAGGTGTCATGCATATCTGCATCTTCAAGACGCAAATAATGGGAATCGTTTGTAATTACCATTTCAAGATCTAATTCTTTTGCAAGTTTTATCAATTCCGGATTTGTACGTTTTTGTTCTTCCAGACCATGATCCTGAAGTTCTATATAATAATCATCGCCAAATAAGTCTTTATATTTTTGAGCAACAGCTTTTGCTCCTTCATAATCATTTTTCAGAAGGTGTTTTAATACTTCACCGCCGAGACATGCAGAACAACATATCAAACCTTCATGATGCTTTTCAAGGAGCTCCCAGTTTATACGAGGGTGAACATAACGACCTTTACACCATGCTGTTGAAACAAGCTTGATAAGATTTTGGTACCCCGCTTTATTTTTTGCAAGCAAAATGAGGTGATAACATGGATTATCGTTTTTATCCTGAACTTCTATATCGCCGTCATGCACATAAAATTCGCAGCCCAAAATCGGTTTTATTCCTGCTTCTTTAGCCGTTGTATAAAGTTCCATATCGCCGTACATAACGCCGTGATCGGTTATTGCAACGGCAGGAAAGCCTTTTTCTTTGCAGAAATTTACCAAGTCCCCAATTCTAATCGCTCCGTCAAGCAGTGAATATTCTGTGTGCAGATGGAGCGGAACATATTGTTGTCCAACGTCAGCCATATTTATATGATAACACGTAAGATTTTTATTTTAAGCAAAAATTAAAGAATGTTAAATTACAAATTTTTAATTATATGTTAAGAATTTGTAACATTCTGTATCATGTGCGCAATTTCATAAAACAAAAATCTTTTATATAAGTAAGGTAGGTTAAAGGTTAATAGTGTTTGGAGGTTAATTATGTCAGGCACAAGCATTCAAAGTATAGGTGGTACCCCGGGTTTAAACCAATTTGTGTACTCCCCATATTCATTTTTAGATATTGAAGATTTTGATCCGACATACAGCTCTTATCCAATGTATGGAAATTACGGTGTGGGCGGAAGCATCTTCACCCCGATGCCGATGTACGACGGTGGTCTGCTTGGAGGCGGAATAATCGGTGGCGGTCAGGATTATTTCAATCAGATGAAACAATACCAGCAGTTCTACAACGATTATAATGTAGATCAGCAAAAGATGAATCGTAACGCAGATTTAAGAATCAATGCCTCAATGGAAGCAATTCAAACAACATACAACGGTTTGAAAGATAAAATAGAAAAGAACGAACACGGTCAGATATTAGAGGCTTATAACAAATATGTTCAGGCTGTAGCAAATGCATACGGTCAAGGCAGCGAACAAGAAATCAAAGCCAGAGCAGCAACCTTGTATACTCAATTATCCGGTGGCAAAACAATCGTTCAGGATCTCAGAGAAAACGGCCGCGGCTCATTCGGACAAGGATTCACAAGTACTCTGTGCCTCGGATTATACAATGCTAAATCTGCAGAAGATAACATTGCATCAATAACCGGTTCTCCGGTAGCAACAAGCGATAAGGCAGCACAAAATCTCGGACGTATGGCAGGAGCTGCAGTTGTCGGTACTTTGGTTGCATTAACTCCGGTCGGAGTAGTCGGCGGAATCGCTGCCGGAATTACGGCATTCGCAATTTCTGCAATAAGAGGTCATTCTAAAAAATAAAAGTCTTATGTATAGTGTGTGAAGTGTAATAAAGCCGACAATATGTCGGCT
>JAFYDY010000012.1 GCA_017544545.1 bacterium | reverse complement strand
CGCATTGACATCTTTTTAGAGGTCAAAATATCCCAGAAATATTCCAGATACCTTCTTATTGTCCCTTCAAGCCATCTTCTGCGCTGCTTGTATAGCGGGAATAAATACATTATTCCTTCTTCATAAACCACTGTATCGGCGCAAAATCTGACATCCCAGCCTTTGATGTGTAATCTCGTTGACATATCAAGGTCGTCGGTAATTGTGTAATTATTCCATCCCCCAATGTCTTCAAGGGCTTCTCTTTTTATAAGTTCCCCGTTGCCTCTCAATTCAACGGCACCCTTAACCGAATCTCTGCCAACTTGCAGGTGAGTATCCATTGTCATCTCATTGTTCTGGCATCTTGTCAGAAGATTAACATCTTTGTTCCTTACAATTTTGCGGGCCTGAACGGCACCAACATCTTTGGGCTCAAGCTCATATACCAAATTTGTAAGAAAATCGGGAGCCATTGTTGCATCAGCATCAAACACCAAAATAGCATCGCCTTTTGCGAATTTTAAAGCATCGTTTAAAACGGCAGATTTTCCCGGAAATGCATCTTTAGGCCTTATAAAGGCAATAACCTTTTGAGGATATTTCTTTTCCAAATCTTTTAATACGGATGCCGTGTTATCTGAACTTCTGTCATCAATAACAATTATTTCAAAATTAGGATAATCAAGATTTAAAACTGTTTCTACGGTCGTTGCAATTACGGATTCCTCGTTATGTGCAGGTATCATAATGCTGACAAACGGTTTATAATTTTCATTTTTAGGCGGCGGGGATTTTAAAATTTTCCTTTGCTTAATGCGTGTTGCAATTGTTGAGAAAATAGCGTATGTCGCCATTAAACAGCATAATATAGCAAGTCCCCATATGGTATAACTTTGGAAAATGTATACAAATGTTGTTAATCCCAATACGATAAAAAGTAGTAATATACGTTCTTTCATATCTGCCTAATCTTAATTTCCCTACAGTTATATTTTATCAAAAAAGAGTAAAATCAGCCATAATATGAAGCTAATTGAAACTTTTATTTACACAAATTAGGAATATAGCTGACCGTGTATTATTTTGTATGAATGTCTGCAAGATTTAAGTGTCATTTCTATCATTTCGGTCTGCCTTTTGTTTAATTTGCCGTAATTCCCCTTCAGTAATAATTCAAGTGCTCTGATTTGCGCAAGCACAGGGGTTTTTATGTGATGTTTGAGTACGGATTTATAGTTTTCTGTTTGTGTACTCATTAAACATGACAGGGCATGTCGTTCTTTTTGCAACTTTACCAAAATGAGCGACAATATAACGATTATTGTTATCATTGAAAGTTTAAAATTTAAAAATCCGAAAAGAGCAATGCTCAGCACACATCCAATCTTCTTCATAACTTCGCCTTTCTTTTACATAGTGTATAAACATTTAAAACGATGTGTTCGGATTTTTGAATTGCCCGGTCGGGTAATATTAAAATAAAAGGCGAACATTGATGTCCGCCTTCTTGCCTGTTATTTTATTTCTTTAATTCCGGTTGTGCCGGAGCTTGTTTATTAAATTTTTCTCCCCTTATACCACGGAAATCAGGTCTTTCACCTCTGAATTTCTTCATGCCATGGAAATTCCCGTGCATCATAGGTGCCGGCATAGGTCTTTCAATTCCCGGATAAGGTCTTGCAAACGGGCAGTGATGTTTTGGTTTTAAGAGATTTGCACTAGTGATTATAGCCAAAGTTACTCCGACGTATATAATCGCAGCTTTGAACGTAAATTCTTTTAAACCCTCCACAAATTTTTTACAGCATTCGCATTGTGTGCATTTGCATTCTTTTTTTTCTTCTGTCATATAAAACCTCCTTGTTTGTTGGATTACTTTTGTTAAACGAGGAGTAAATATATATTGTTCAAAAATGCCTTATTCGTTTTCTGTGATGCACTTAAAGTCAGGGTGCTCAGCGATTTTTGATTCTATCTCGTCAAAAGTCAAAAGACCTTGAGTTGCTCCGAATTCTGAAACGACGCCTGCTGAGTTTACGGATGCTGCAATAAGAGCTTTTTCAATATCCTTATTGTATCTTTGCAGTGATGCACAGAAGGTTGATGCAAAAGCATCACCGGCTCCAAGCGTTGAAGTTACAGGTCCGTCAAAACATGGACAGTAATAATATCTTTTACCGTCATAGGCGTATGCGCCGTTACCCCCGTCTGTAACTACGATAACCTGATAGTCTGCAACTTTCAGCTTCTTAAATATCGCTTTCAAATCAGGGTGAATAAGGTTTTGAGAAAACTTTTCTTCCCTTGTGTCAGGTCTTAGAGTGATGCCGGTTGCCAAAAATGCTTCTTCTTTGTTCATTACAACTATTTGCGCAAAATCAAGAATTTTCTTGAGATAGTTAAAACCTTTTTTAATTCCGGTTGAGCCGGCATTAACACATACATATACCCCATGTTCTCCGGCAAAATATACAATGTCATCAAGGATACGGTTGCTTTCACCGTTTAATGGTGCGACATAAATAAATTTTGCATTTTTTATTGCTTCAAAATCAATGTCGGATTTTCGCAGATGTGCGTTAGCTCCTCTGTGAGCCAAAACTGTTCTGTCGCCTTCAAAACTCGTTAGAATTATTGAAAATCCGGTTGAATCCTTAGGGTCTTGAACTGCTGATGAAAGATCAACATTGGTAGATTTGAAGAATTCAAAAATACCCTGTGAATAGATATCGTCACCTACTTTAAAAATTGCACCTGTCTTGTATCCCAAATTGGCGAAATTTGTCGCGGTATTGACTCCGCCTCCTCCGACATTTGAGGCAAAATTTGAAATCTCAATTTTTGAGCCGTATCTGTAGCTCATAAAATCAGATTTTTTATCTTTAGACGAAACCGAAACAATGTTTGCATCATCACATTCTACAAATACGTCCATTGTTGCGCTTCCGATAGTTATTATGTCATTCATATCTCTTCTCCGTTCGACTGTTTGTTCATTTATTTTAACAAAAAGCTATAAAAATAGCAAAAATATAAATTTAGAAACTTTAGTCATTCTGTAATATGTGAAAAGGAAGTTTTTATGAAGATTTTACCTCTTACCCCGATACAGTACAGTGCAGTGAAAAATAATCAATCTCCGGTTAAAAATCCTATACAGGCAACTGAAACTACCGGCTCTGTCGGAATAATGTTTGGTTATAGGGATTATAATATAAATTTCACAGGAAGGACTCCGGAAGATTTTTATGCTCAGGACTTTAACAGGGAAAATATGCCAAGGACGATGAAAGATTATCTTGATTATGATTATGTTGAAAGACAGCATATCCCCCCGGAGCAGATGATGAAAGAGGTTTTTAAATTCATAGAGCTTGCGGATAATCTTGAAGATGTAAAAAATATTTATCCAAAAGAAGATTTGTTCAGAAATCTGCACGAAAATCACATAAAATCAAGAAAAGGTATATTGTCCGAAATAAAAGTAGCAAGAGAGCTTAGCGATACTCCGCTGCTAAAAGACGGAAGTGATGATTTTGGATTGTATCTTTTGAAAAAGATTTATATGGAAGGTAAAACTTTAAAAGAGATAAGTAAAGATTTTCTGGAAAAAGATATAAGTGAAGAATATAAAGGTTTTATAACAGAACCTGTTCAATATTCTACCCTGAGCGCATATGGGATTGAATACCCTAAATTACCGTTCTGGAAATCCTTCATAGCAACAAGAGAAGAATATAAGAAATTCTTTGTAACTTTACCGAAGGATGAATATGTACCCGGAGTAAATGCTGGTGATAAGACCTCAAAACATCATAGTTCAATCAAATCAGCTGACAAAACTCCCGAGCATGAAAAAGAAGTAAAAAGAAAATATAATATCAAATCTCACAGAAAAAGAGAAATAGCAAACGATTTGATTGATAAAAAGCCAACAGATATGGAAACTGTTACCAAAACCGTTGTAAAACGTTTTGGTAAAGGTGATCCGGAAGCTTCTTTTATCGTTAAATATATGAGTCCTATTATGACGGTTGCTGCTGAGAGAATACATCTTTCGGAAGAAATGAAGGCGTTTGCTGAAAATGAACAGGTAAACGGAAAATCTTCAAACGAAAAAACTATGTTTGGTCGTTTTTGGAAGCAGAACCCGGAATTATTGAAAAACTTCTCATATTCAATTACCGATACCATTGAAATGTTTGAAGATATTTATGGCGCAGGTGGTAATATCGGTATCAATTCTGACTTGGTGCCAGTTACCAAAAATAGCACAAACCAAAAAATAATTGATTTCGTATCTCCCGAGTTTTTGGATTTGCTCACTTACACTCAGGAAATTGAGCCGAAAAGGAATCAAAAATACGAAAAGCACGATGAACTTCAAAAACAATGGGAGGAACATTTTGTAGAACGGTATGGTAATCCGGAATCAGTAACAGAAGAAGTACAAGCCGAAAATGGTGAAAACCTTATCGACGAATTTGAAGGACTTTCTCCTGAGCAAATTCTTGAAATAGAGGCTGCAAGAAATAATGCCAAAGTTTATACTTTTATAAATGATAAGGGTCAAAAAATTCATATAACAGCAAACTTAGATGAAGTACTTAGTGATGAACTTAAGTCTATTACAAGATTTATGCCAACGAAGTATGCACAGCTTGCGATTAGAGAATTGACTAAAGAGGGTGTTATTTCTGACAAGTTCAAATTGACACTTCTTGTTAGTAAAACAGGACAGGTACTTGATGATCCGAGGTTGTATTCTCCGGAAGATTATAAAAAAGAATATATGGAAGCAGAAACTCTTTTCCGTATAAAACACAGAAAAGAAGAAGCTGCAGCAAGAACAGCGATGGCAGATACTATTGTCACTTTGGGTCACGCAGACGTAATAGATCCAATTATATATAAATTTTCGGCAACAGGATATAAGCATTTGATAGAAAAGACCCCTGGAATTACTTCTAAGCAGGCAGAAGATATCCTGAAGGAAGCTAAACCTCAATTTGACAAGTTGTATGACGAATATTGCAGACCATTATCAAAAGCTGAAATGAATAAAGTGGAAATGCAGCTTATAGATGTTCTTTTACACTATGACACATCAAAAACAATCCTTACCGATAATGACTCTAAAGCTATGATAAATATGTTCAAGGATATGCTTAAGTACAAGACAAAACGTCAGGCTTTCAAAACGTTTTTGGATGGCGCACTTGAAAAATATCCATATTCAAGAAGTATCTTGAATAAGAACCTGACAAAAGCGCATCGCCAGGCGAAATGTGAAGAACTTATGGAAACAATACAATATTTGTTCTTGATGACTGCAGAAGATTATACATATCTTATGACGCTTTTGAATAAAGAAACATACGACAGATATAAGGATGGCTTGACTCCTGAGATAAGAAGTCATTTTGATACAATTATTTCTCGCATGGATTTTACAGAGCGCCGATTGTTTATGGCTTCCGATGAGGAGCTAAAGCAGATAGCGGCAATGGATTAAAATTTAAGGATAGTAAATAAAAGAGCGGCGCAACAGCACCGCTCTTTTATATTTATGCGTTGTACTTATTGTACGCTTGCTTTTTCTTCTTCGGTTACACCCTTGATTGTCAGGTTTACACGACCTTTTTCATCAATCTTGATAACCTTAACAATAACTTCTTGGCCGATAGTTAAGTGTGGTTCAATAGCTTCAATTCTCTCGTTGCAAACTTGAGAAATGTGAACCATACCGTCTTTGCCTCCGCCCAATTCAACGAAAGCTCCGATAGGTATAATCCTTACTACTTTACCTTTTACTACCATACCGACTTCAGGTTTAAATGTCAGTTCTTTAATCATTCTTATAGCAATTTTTGCCCCTTCCTGATCGTTAGAAGTAATTGTTACAACACCGGAGTCCTGAATATCGATTTCGGCACCTGAAGCATCAATGATAGCACGGATTTGTTTTCCGCCGGGTCCGATAACTGTTCCGATATCATCAACAGGAATTGTCATTGTTGTGATACTTGGAGCGTATGGTGACATTGGTCCGGGTTCGGTGATTGCTTCTCTCATTTTGCCTAAAATGTGCAATCTGCCTTCTTTTGCCTGACCTAAAGCTCTGCGTAATGTTTCGTTCGGAATGCCTTTTGCTTTCATATCCATTTGTAAAGCAGTGATTCCTGTGTCATTACCTGTAACTTTGAAGTCCATATCGCCAAGGAAGTCTTCAATACCCTGAATATCTGTTAATACAACGGGTTCTCTGCCTTCTTCTTTAATCATACCCATAGCAACGCCGCCGATCATACATTTAACCGGAACACCTGCGTTCATCAATGCCATTGAAGAACCGCAAGTTGATGCCATAGAGGTTGAACCGTTTGATTCCAATACATCGGATGTTACTCTTATTGTGTAACCAAACTCTTCCTGTGAAGGAAGTGCAGGTACGTTAGCTCTTTCAGCTAAAGCTCCGTGACCGACTTCACGTCTGCCCGGACCTCTTAATGGTTTAACTTCACCTACTGAAAATCCCGGGAAGATGTATTTGTGCATATATGTTTTTTCGGTTTCAGGATCAACACCGTCAAGCTCCTGCTTCATTGCAGGGCCTGCAAGAGTTGCAACTGATAATACCTGAGTTTGTCCTCTTGTGAATACAGCTGAACCGTGAGCTCTCGGGATAACTCCGACTTCGCACCAGATAGGACGAACTTCGGTTGGTTTTCTTCCGTCAGCTCTTACACCTTCATCTAAAATCATTGCACGCATAATTTTCTTTTCTGCAGCTTTAAATTCTTCCGCAACAAAGTCAATTCCTGTTTCTTCAATGATTTGCTTGATGTAATCATCTTCAGGTAATGCGTCAATTTTTTCTTTTACAAGATTTTTAGCTTCTTCAAGTTTGTTTTGTCTGTATTCTCTGTCAAAATTGTGGTAAGCATCAAAAATCATATCGTGAGCTGTTTCATCAATAATTGCTTTGATTCTTGAGGTGTCATAAGGATTTACAAATTCTTCTTTAACAACACCGCAAGCTTTGGCAAATTCAACCTGAGCGTCACATTGTTTTCTGATTTCTACCTGTGCAAATTCAACAGCGTTCATAATATCGTCTTCCGTTACGAATTTACATCCTGCTTCAACCATAATAACACTGTCGTGTGTACCTGCTACAACAATGTCAAGATCTGAATCTTTAGCTTGTTTGTGAGTCGGGTTTGCAATCAGGTTGCCGTTTTCATCACGGGAAACTCTGACAGCACCGATTGGGCCTTCAAAAGGAGCTCCTGACAACATTAAAGCACAAGATGCACCCAACATTGCCAAAGTGTCAGCCTGATTTTCCTGATCGTAACTGAATAATTGAGCTACGATTTGAATATCGTTTCTATAACCTTTCGGGAAAAGCGGTCTTATAGGACGGTCGATAAGACGGGATATAAGAATTGCCTTATCGCTTGCCTTTCCTTCAGATCTGTTGTATCCGCCGGGGATTCTTCCGATAGCGGACATTCTTTCTTCATAATCAATGAGTAACGGGAAAAAGTCTATCCCTACACGTGGTTCTTTTGATACACAGCAGTGAACAAATAACATTGTGTCGCCGCATCTTACGGTAACAGAACCATTGGTAGATTGCCCGTATTTGCCTGTTTCAACGGTAACGGTTTTTCCGCCTATTTCCAGTTGAAAGCTCTTTGTTTCAGGTTTCATAATAGTTTACCTTCTTCTTTCTGCGTTCTTCCTAACGCTTTTAGTGATTCACTTCCTTTTTACAAATTAATTATATACCAAACATAGAGAAAAGTATTAAATTTCAAAATTTATAGCAAAATTTTATTTTTTTGTTTTTGATACATGTATGATTACGAACAATTATGATTTAAATTCAGTGAGTTTTGGTGCAAAATTTGTCAGAAATGCCAATATTGAAAAGTTAATTCCTGGAACGGCCGATTATGCAAAAAGCAAGGTTTCGTTTGTAAGAATTGACCCGGATAATTTGGGTGATATAAAAGCGTTGGCAGAAGTCGCAAGTTGCTGGGAGCATGAAAAGTTTGCAAACACGATATATAACCGTGCAAAATCTCTGCGTGAAAGTGCTTTTGATTTGAAGTCAAAAGTATATGCCTTGATTAGCCAGAGGGATAATTTTAAGAGGCTTGAGCCGGCTAATATAATGGGTTTGGTTGAGGTCGAAGAATATGCTCCAAAAAGCATACGATTGAATCATATACAGGTTAATCCGCAATATATATATCTTGAAACTCCGCCTGTTCGCGGAATCGGATCCGCTATATTGAGAAGGTTGAAGGATATATACAGCCAGATTATTCTTAATTCTCTGCCGGAGAGTTCGGTAAGACATTTTTATGAAAAGAACGGTTTTCAGAGGGTATCTGAGGATAAATTAAAATACTACTGGCAAAAAGATAAATTTTTTATGATATAATTAATGGTGTCGGGGCTTCGTAGCTCAGTAGGATAGAGCGGCGGTTTCCTAAACCGCGTCTTGCCCGCGTTCGAATCGCGGCGGGGCCAAATAAAAGGAGAATAGCTTTTGCTATTCTCTTTTTATAGTTCTGCCAACGGTGAGAATTAGTTTTTTGTTAACTTTTCGTAATATATTAAATATTTAAAGCAATTATAAATTATATATAACGTTTATATATATAAGGGAATATTAAGGAGAATAATTATAATGTTTTGGGGATTGAATACGGTATATACAAACAATTATGTGAATAGAATGGTTGTTAATATGTATTCGCAGTTTGCAAGAAACAATTTTCAACATGTACCTTTATTTCAATATACAGGTGCATTTAACACGGCTTTACCTACCCCAGCTTCATTTATAAATCCGTTCAGCAGCCCTTTGCCTGTTGTGAAAGCAGCAGAAACTCCTTTTTATAAAGTAGCGATGGATTATATTTCTTCTGTGGGAAGAAAAGTAAAAAATACAGCTGTTAAGGTTTATTCGTCAATTTCAAATTTTGGAAGTTCTATGGTTTCAAAAGCAAAATCTTATTTAGGTTATAACGAAGCAAACGGATCATATAAATTGTTTACAAATGGCAGAGTTGAAGCTTGGTGTGCTGACTTCGTATCATACTGTGCTCGTCAATGCGGAGTAAAAGATTTCAACTTTAGATCTGTTCAGCAAATCTTGGATTGGGGAAGAAAGAATAACAGATTCTCAAAAACTCCTAAAGTCGGTGATGCAATCATATTCAAGGGCTGGGATGCAAAACGTGGCAGATATGCTTCACATACCGGTATTGTATCAAGAGTTGAAGGCGGAAAAGTTTATACAGTTGAGGGTAATACCTCAGACAAAGTTGCTGAACGCTACTATTCATTAAATGACAGCACAATAACCGGATATGTTACTATAGCGTAAAAACTTATGCCCGGGGGGAGTCAAACCCCCGACCTTGAGCTTCGGAAACTCACGCTCTATTCAGCTGAGCTACGGGCACATAAATTAAAAGGCGAATTTTAAATTCGCCTTTTTTTAATTATTTCTTTAAATAATCAGAAGCGTTTATTTCTTTTTTTGTTTCGTCACTTGCTTCAAAGAACGGATATGATTTAATTCCAATCATTCCTGCAACAAGTGAGCTCGGGAAAATTTCAGTTGAGTTGTTCAAATCATTTACTGCGCTGTTATAAAATCTTCTTGCAGCTGCTATGTGTTCCTCAACTTCTGCATATGTCTGCATAGCCTGAACCATTGTTTGATCTGATTTTAACTGTGGATAATTTTCAACATTAACAAGCAACTGGCTCATTTTTGAACTGATTTCATTATCAAGCTTGATTTTTTCCTGGATAGTATCATCAGTAGCCTTCAGGGAAGCTGCTCTTGTCCTCAGTTCGGTAATACCGCTGAATAATTCTTTTTCGTGTTCCATAAATCTTTCTGCGATAGTCAGAATGTTCGGAATCAAACTGTATCTTTTGTTTAACTGAACGTCAATGCCGCCCATTGCTTCTTTTACTTTGTTTCTCTTTTTGATAAGTGATACATACATGTTGTAAAAAGCAACCAAAACAACAAGTATGACAATTGCGAAAAATAGAATTGCAGTCATTGTAATAAAATCTCCTACGTTTATGTGCATCATAATTAACCTCTTTCTTTCAGTTTATATTATCATATTTTCCTGTGTTTATCAATCTATTTGTTGTCATCAGCAACAACTACGGTGAAATCAGTTGCCGAGCACATATAAGTTGCCGGATCATATACAAACTGACGGGATTTAACTTCAGGAACTTCTTTTTTTAATTCTGCATAATAATCAACGGTCACATATTTTGAATGAGCGATGAACTGAGAGTGAGCAGAACGTAATGTTCCTGAGCAGCGAACTTCAATTCCGGCATTTTCTAGAGCTTTTTGTAGATTTGCAGCTTCTTCTGCGTTGTTAGGAGAGCTCATTATGCTTGCCGTGTAATGTTCTTTATCCCCTTCTTCACGAACTCTGTAAATGAGTCTGTCCACAACATCCTGTGTCTTTTCAGGATCTAATATCCAATAGCTTGTTATCCCGTGTTTATTTGGTGCTCCCGGTAACATTGCAATTTCCACATTGTCCATATCAAAACCTTTTGCCAATGCAGCATATTGAGTCATTTCATAAGCTGACATATCTGTTTTTACATATTTTTTTGTTATGGCAATAATTTTTGGCAGTTTTGCAATTGTTTCAGGCTTTTGTAAATCAGCCATTAATCCTCTTAAAAACCATTGTTGGCGCTGAGTTCGTCCTATATCACCAAGGGCATCGTGTCTGAAGCGCAGATATTCAACGGCATCCTTTTCCGTCAGATGATGTTTCCCTTTTGTGAAGTTTATATGTAATTTGCCGGAATAATCGTTATAGTGCATATCTTTTTCAACGTATATATCAACTCCGCCCATAGCTTTGACAATTTCACGAACTGCATCATCGTGAATCATTACGTACTTATCAATATGTATTCCCAGTGTATCTTCAACCGTTTTTATTGTCATTTTAACCCCGCCAATTGCGTGAGCGGCGTTAATCTTTTGGATACCCATACCTCTAGGCAGGTACACCTTACTGTCACGGGGAATAGAAATAGCGTTCATTGTTTTTGTTTTTGGGTCAATATTAAATACTATCATTGTATCCGTTCTTGTCCCTACCCACAAATCCGAATCGGCACCGTTTGAATCAACACCGAGCAAAAGTATATTTTGTTTTCTCGGTCCAAAAGGAAATGTAAATTCCGGTTTATTTTTAGAATGGCTTCCCCCGGACAATTTGTCTAACCAGCTTGCAATAACAGGGTTTTTACTGAGGGCTTTTTTTACAAAATTATCGTTGTTCCCAAAAAGGAGCATTGCAAAGACTGTGGTCAGAAATATAATGGTCATAAATGTCAGAGCTTTACCAAACGAACCAGAGGAATTCTTTCTTCTTCTGGTGTAGTTTTCAAAAGGATTATCTGCAGAGCCGGTAGAGTATTTATAACCTCTCCTGCCCGTCATTGTTCTTCTGTTCCCTCTGTAATGTCTGTCGTTCATTTGTACCATTCTACTACTAACACTATTTATATTTTATCCCAAAACAAATATATTTCATACTTTATAAGGTGTATTTGGTAATGTCTTTATATTAAAAATAATGTTGTATATCTCATGTGTTCTTATACAATTATCCTTTAATCGTTATATTAATTCTAAATCTTAACAAAATTTTACAAAAAATTTTTTGCAGAAAAATGCAAAATATTTGTTATTTTTGAATTAATTTTGGTGTATTTTTTACATTTTTGACAAAAATCGTTTTAAAAATTTGTATTTTTAATAAAAAAATCAAAAATTCATCTTTACATAAAATTTACAATTTAGCAATTTGGGGCAATTTTTAAAATTGACTGCTTTTCATTAACATGTGTCTTGGGTATAATGAAGGAACATTCGGCATAGATAGTATATAAGTTATGATTAGTAAAGTTGAATTAGGTAGTGTAGACAAGAAAAACAATCGCCAAATAAAATCAAATCCCCAGAACCCCTCATTTACAGGTATGGGCGAGTGGGCACTCAAAGCGATTCAGACATGTGAAAAAAGACCGATGGTTAATGTTGCGGTCTTAGATTTGTCTACCGCTATTTTGCCGAGAACCTTTTTTGAAACTTTTATTGGCTCAAAACAAAAAGATGAAAACGGAAATGTTTCGGAGAAAAGACATTTAAATCTGCTTGGCGGATTTGAAGCCTTCAGAAGAGAATCATCCGGTTTGATTATCAACTGTTTATTGCCGAGTTTTATTGTTGCCGGTGTCGCAAAATTGTTTAAAAAACCGGTAATGGGTACGCTGTCGAAAGCCGGTATTGATACTTCCTGGGCAAACAGTGAAGTTATTGATTCTGTTGAGAAATATATATCTAAAACAGGCGGCGCAAATGAAGAAGAGCGCGTATATAATATATTGAAATCTATGACGGATGACTTATTGGGAGCTGATTGTTCCGAAGAAAAAGCCTTCAAAAATATCCTTGCAGGAGATAAAGAATATGAAGCTCTCGCCAAAAAAGCCGCACATGATATTGTCAGCGGTGAAAAAGAGTTGTACGGCTCTAAGAATTGGCTAAAATCGGTGAGAAAATTCTTCGGTATTAAATCTCAAAACTACACTGACGATTTGTATAAATATGTTGTTGAAAAAACAGGTATATCTGAAAGTATAAAAATTGCAGGGGATGCCGGATATTCAACAAGCAGTCTGAAACACTTATATGACAGTGCCGGCGAATTGCTGCACGGTATTATTAAAAACAATGCTTTTGATAATGCTGACAGTGTTTCTGCATATTTGAAGAAAGTAAATAAATTAGTAAATTATAAGAGTGCCGTAGGTTTAGGTGTCTTTATTATTCCGTTGGCGATAGCTGCACAACCTATTAACAGATGGATTACTCATAAAATGGCCGGCAAAAAAGGCGCTCCTATCTATAATGATGATCAGGAAAGAATTTTAACTCCTGATGAAAAGAAAAAACTTACTGCCGAAAAATTCGTTGCAGTTCCTTTGATGTGGGCTGTTGCAGCACTATCTATGTTGATGGACAGACCAAGTTTAAAAATGTTCCAATTTAAAGGTATTTTCCCGACAATGGATCAGGCAAGAATTATTTCAGCTGCCACATTCTCTAGCAGAATTGCAGCATCTGAAGATTCTAACGAATTGAAGGAAAATACGATTAGAGATATTGCGACATTCTCAAGTTTCTATTTCTTGGGTGATTATGCAGCAAAAGGTATTGCTACATACTTAGAAAATCATAACAAAGAAGGTATAAAACTTATTAACAAGTTGAAACAACCAAAACCGAATGCAAATGCCCTCGAGAGATTCTGGGCATGGGCAAAACACACAAAAATGAAATCATCAGATGAATTGATGCACATTGCCGATGATGCTCTCAGATCCAAAGCAAGAAATATGAGAGCGTTCTGTCAGCTTGGCAATTTGGTATTCTCTCTGATTTCATTAGGAATTTTTATCCCATTATATACAAGAACACAGACTAACAAGAAAAAACAACAGGAAAGAGAAAAGTTAGCGGCTATGCTATCTTCAAAACCACCGGTTCAATTTACCCAAAGATTTCAAGACACATCACCGGCATTCCAGTCATTTTCAATTAGTAAAGTTCAGTAAAGGCAAGAAAGAATATGAAAGTAGAACAAATTCAAAATTATCCACAAATCAAACAAATTCAAAGCAATAACAAAGATAATAAAGTTGTTGTGAAAGGTACCCCTGCAAATAATACCCCGAATTTTACCGGAGCTTTTGATATGATGCTGAGGTTCCTTGACACAAACCCGGCTTGGGGTGCAGATGCTGTAGACCTTTGTTTTATGGTGATTCCGAGAACACTTACTGATTTTGGAAGAGGTGCAGATGCCGGCTTTGAAACAATGCGTCGTGAAAGTTTAGGTACCATAAACCACTCAATGATTCCTGTATATGGTACTATTACCGGTGCATTGGTTGCTTCTGCTTTAAATAATGCATACTTTGATAAAGGCAGCAAGATTAAATCAAATAAAATTCACGCCGATTCTGAAACCCTTGATTTAATGGGCAAGTTGTATAAAGAAGAAATTGATGCGGCTAAAGGTGTACCGGAAGCTAAGCCGTTAAAGAATTTCTTGGTTAAATACTTTAATAGCTATGAAGCTCTTTCTCCTACTGAAAATGGTAAATATATTAGTCTTGAAGATGTAAGAAAGGCCGAAGACGGTGCAAAAAGTGTTGCGGAAGAAGTTGCAGAAATTCTCGCAAAAGAAATTGAAGAATCAAAGGATAGTCCTAAAAAGGATATTCTGAAAACTGCAAAGGCAAAAATAGTTTCAGCTCTGGGTGTTGAAAATAATTTTAGAATAAAAGTACCTGAAGGTACTGCACAGCACGCTTCACGTTATACGCTGGATACTATTATAGATAATGCGTACAAACTTGGTTTCTCTTTTGATAAAGATTCTATTAAACAAACCTTTATCGACGGAGCTAAGGATGTTGAAAACGCTTTCATAAAATCTATGAAGAAGATGAATATCAAGCGTTCGTTATTTGGCCTTGGTATTGCTTCTCTTGTCGGTATTTCCGCTCAGCCGTTTAATATGTGGCTAACAAGAAAGAAAACGGGTGCAACCGGTTTTGTCGGTGGCGGTGAAGAAGACAAATCTCTTAAATTCAAGATTAAAAAGACTTTGGTAGGTCTTGCATTTCTTGCCGGTGCGCTTTATACCATCGGAAATCCAAAGAATATAATTACTAACCTGCAATTTAAAGGTGCAAATCCGACATTAAATCAGTTTAAATTTGTTTATGGAATAACAATTTTCTCAAGATTCTTGTCGGCGCGTAACGACAACGAATTGGCAGAAACCTCGGTTAAAGATACTCTGGGCTTTGCCAACTGGTTAATTTTGGGTAACTTTGTACAAAAGCTTGCAGCTCAGGCTATGGATAAAGACCTGATTAAACGTGATGGTACGACAGCATTGGATTGGATCAGAGGTTCAGTTCTGAAATCAAGAGATGAAATTTTACACGAAGGTCTTGAAAGAATTGGCGACAAAGCAAAAGCTTTCAAAGACGGTAAAGCTCTGAATTATAAAGAACTGGCAAAACTTGCTGATTCTGTTACTAAGGTTAAATTACGCAAGATATCTATTGCTCAGCTGATTAACTACGCATACACAGGCCTTGTCCTTGGGGTAGGAATACCGAAGTTGAACATTTATCTGACTGGTCGTCGTGAAGCTAAAAAAGCAGCGGAAAAAGCAGCAAAAGAAGCTTCTTCTCAACAGCAGACAGCAAGTGTAAACGTTCCTTTAACAGGTTCAGCTAATAATATGCTGATTCAAAAGGCAAATGCCGAATTTATGAATAAAGCAGGAATGGTTTAATGTAGAGAATTCGCACCATTAACGACTTCTATTATCTCTTGGGTAATAGCGAACTGTCTTGTCTTGTTATAGACAACGGAGAGTTCTTTAATCATCTTCTCAGCATTAGTTGTCGCGGCTGACATTGAAGTCATTCGTGATGCAAGTTCGCTTGCCTGTGCTTCCAGTAGTGCCTGATAAAAAATATTTGTCATATACATAGGAACAACTTTTTGCAAAATATGATGCTTGTCAGGGGTAAATTCCATCAGAGGATCAAGGATGTTATCGGTTATTCTTTCGTGAACGTCAGTAATTCCCTCAACAGGTAAAACCTGCCAATCTTCCACAAAATAACTCATCATATTTTTAAATCTTGTTGTAACTATTTCTATTTTGTCTATTTTTCTTGCTACAAAATCTTCTGCCATATCTTCCGCTATATCGCGCGCTTCAATAGGTGAAGGCTTATCAACGGCTGAAAAATATTTTTTAACTATAGGACAATTAAGAGCGGCACATTTTTTTCGCAGAGCAGAAATTCCTTTTTGTCCGGCAACAAACAGTTCAACTTCTATGCCGTTGTCTTTGTATTCTTTAATCTTTTTTAGGGTGTATCTGACCACGTTTGCGTTGTATGCTCCGGCAAGACCTTTGTTTGATGTCATTACAAGAACGCCGACCTTTTTAACTTCTCTTTTTTGTAACAAAGCCGGATAATCGTCGATGGCATATTTGATTTTCAGGGTGTCGCTGCTATATGAAGAAACAGAATTAAGAAGCTTCTGAAACATTCCGATAAGTTCTTTTGTGTATGGACGTGAAGCTTTTACGGCAGTTTCTGACCTTTTGACTTTTGCTGCCGCAACCATCTTCATCGCACGGGTGATTTTTTTCGTGCTCTCTACACTTTGTATTCTGCTTTTTATATCCTTAAGATTTGCCATTGGTTTCTGTTTTGTTTACTCCCTAGAATGTGCTTTTAAATTTTTCAAGGCCTTCTGTCAGTGCTCTTTTATCTTCATCTGACAAAGCAGCGCCTTCGTTCAGATTTTTTACCATATCTGCGAAGTTTGCATTAAAGAATACAAACCATTCCTTTTTGAATTTTGCGATTAAGGTATTATCAACATCATCCAGTAAACCTTCGTTTGCTGCAAACAGAATAGAAATCTGTTCGGCAACACTTAATGGATTATACTGAGGTTGTTTAAGAACTTCTGTAAGCTTTTGACCTCTGAGCAGCTGCTTTTTGGTTGAAGCATCAAGGTCAGAAGCAAATTGAGCAAAAGCTTCAAGTTCTCTGTATTGAGCCAGGTCAAGTCTTAATTTTCCTGCAACCTGCTTAATACCTTTTGTCTGAGCTGCACCGCCGACACGGGAAACTGAAATCCCGGCGTTGATAGCAGGTCTGATACCTGAGTTGAAAGCGTTACTTTCGAGGAATATCTGCCCGTCTGTGATTGAAATAACGTTTGTCGGAATATAAGCAGATACGTCGCCGGCTTGTGTTTCAATAATAGGCAGCGCCGTAATGCTTCCGCCGCCAAGCTCATCGTTTAATTTTACCGCACGTTCCAGTAATCTTGAGTGAAGATAGAAAACATCTCCGGGGTATGCTTCACGTCCCGGTGGTCTTTTCAACAGCAAACTCATTGCACGGTACGCCTGAGCGTGTTTTGATAGATCGTCATAAACTATAAGAACGGATTTGCCCTGCTCCATAAATTCTTCACCGATGGCGACACCGGCAAAAGGTGCTATGTATTGCAAAGGTGCTGATTCGTTAGCCGTTGAAGATACAATGATTGTGTATTCCATAGCTCCGTGATCTTCAAGAGTTTTTGCAAGATGTGCAATAGTTGAAGCTTTTTGACCGATTGCAACGTATATACAAATAACATTTTTACCTTTTTGGTTGATTATGGTATCAATAGCGATAGCCGTTTTCCCTGTCTGTCGGTCACCGATAATAAGTTCTCTTTGACCTCTGCCGATTGGAGTTAATGCATCAATTGCCGTAAGACCTGTTTGCAAAGGCTCGTGTACGGATTTTCTTGTTACAATACCGGGCGCAACACGTTCAACGGGACGTGTTTTTGAATATTTAAGTTCGCCTTTTCCGTCTAATGTTTTACCTGTCGGGTCTATGATTCTTCCGATAAGACCGTCGCCGACCGGTACGGATGCAATTTTAGAGGTTGTTTTTACAATGGTTCCCTCTTTTATTTTTGTATAGTCACCCAAAATTACGACGCCGACATTGTCTTCTTCAAGGTTCATTGCGATACCCAAAGTACCTTCACCGTCTTCAAATTGGACAAGTTCGTTAGCCATAACATTGCGAAGGCCGTAGATTCTTGCTATACCGTCGCCAATTTCAAGTACTGTTCCGGTATTTGATATTTCAGTTTGCAGTTCGTAATTATCTATCTTTGTTTTTATAATCGAGCTGATTTCTTCAGGTTGAATTAATGCCATATTCTTTGTTTACCCCCTGTTCAGTGTTTTTCTTAAATCTTCTAACTTTGCTTTTACGCTGGTATCTATTACATAGTCATCAAATTTGAATACCAACCCGGCAATTAAACTTTTATCAACTGTCCATTCCGGAACAATTTCATTTTTTAATTTCTTTTCAAGTTTAAATAAAATTTTTGTTTTATTTTCAAAATCAAGTTCTATCGGAGAAATTATTTCAACGGTTTTCTTGTTTTCCTGTTTTTCTGTCAATTGTTTATAGCCGGTAATGATTGAATCAAATTCTCCAAAACGGTTCTTTTCAACAAGTATTTTCATTAAGTTAAGTAATTTTTCGTTGATTTTTCCTTTGAAAATTTCTTCAAGTATTTCAATTTTTTTATTGGCGGAAACGGAAGAATTAGACATCACAACATTTAGGTCTTCACTTTGAGAGAACACTTTTGAAATTTCGTCAAGCTGTTTAACAAAATATTCATTGCGATTTTCCCCGGATGTGCTTTCCATCAGAGCTTTTGCATAATTTTTTGATATTGCTGATAAGATTTTTTCGCTCATTACAGTTCCGCCTTATCAAGTTCTTTTATACTGTTTTCAATGAATTTGTTGTGCAGTTCGGGATTCTTTGCAAGCATTTCTTCAAGATTTGTTTTTGTCTGAAGAATTGCATCTTTTGAAGTTTGTTCCGTTAAAAGATTGGAAATCTTTTTTTCTTCTATGGAAACGGACTTTTCAACATTTGCAGCAATATTCGTGATAGCTTTTTTGGTGTTATCCGATATTTTTGCCTTAAAAATATCGATTTTTTCTGCAGAATTGTTCTCAAGAGTTTTTATGTCTTTCGGCAGTCCATTAATCAGTGCCTGAGCTTCATCGAAGTGCTTCTTTGAAGTGCTTTTTGCGTCATCTGATTTCGAAATTAAAGCTTTCACACTATCAATTCCCTGTTCAAAAGATTTTCCGAGATTCATTTTTTTTACGAGATAGCCAAGTATGAGTACCATAATTATAAAGTTTACGGTATTTGTATTTATAAGAAATTTAGCTATTTCCAAAAATTTATCCATAACCTAATCTGTCACTCCGCTTGTCAGTTTTTTTGTAATCTCTGAAGCTAAGTTCTGAACGACAGTATTTTTAAGATTTTCTTTAAGGACACTTTCTTTTTCGTAAAGGGTGTCTTTTCTGTTTTGTATTTCAATCTTTGAATTTTCTCTGGCATTCCTTACTTCAGCAGTAGCAAAGTTTTGAACCTCGCTGATTTTTTCTTTGAATTCCTGTCTGCATCTGTCCTGAGTCTCTTTTATTTTCTGCGCGTGTGTTTGTTTAAACTCCTGTGCGGATTTTTCAAGGTCTTCAGAATCTTTATAGTTTGAATTTATGTAGTCATCCCTTTTCTTTATTATTTCTAAGATAGGGCGATAGAATATAGCATTCATAATAAACATGAACACTACAAAGCTTATCATTGCGACTATTATTGTTGCATTAAATTCAAACATTGTTACCCTACTTGACGAAAATTAACAATAAAGCTATTAACAGTGCATAGATTGCGGTTGCTTCAGCCAAGCCTGCACCCAAAATAAAGTTTTTAAATGCTTCGTCTTTAATTTCAGGCTGACGTGCGATAGCATCCAAAACCCCTTTAGTTGCAATACCTAAGCCGAGGCCGCCGCCTAAAGTACCCAATCCGACAGCAATACCTGCTGCAAGTCTTCCTAAGTCTAAAGTTTGTTCAATAGTCATAATTGTCTCCTTTTTTATTTAATATTACAAATTATTCTTCCTGAATTGCCAGTGAAATATATGTTGTTGATAAAAGCGTAAATACTAAAGCCTGAATCAGCGCAACAAACAGTTCAAACAGCATAAAAGGTATCGGGCCGATAACATAAGTCAGACTTAAAACCGTAGATACCAGAACTTCTCCTGCAAATATGTTTGCAAAAAGTCGCAGAGCCAGAGAAAAAGGTCTGACAAACAATTCCAAAAGATCAACGAGTGTAATTATAATACCGTCAAGGCTAAATCCTTTGAAAAAGAATTTGAAACCGTTTTTCTTAACTCCGTAGAATATATAATAAATTGACACAACAATAGCCATTGCCGCAGTCATATTTATGTCGTTGTTCGGAGATGCAAATTCCCCGTGGGAGAGGTGAATAAGTCTCAGTGGAAGTTGCCCGACAAGATTTGCCGTCAGAATAAACATAAACAAGGTGAGAATTATTGCAATATGTTTTTGTGCATTGTCATTGCCCATGCTTGATTTGGCTATGTCGTTAAAATATTTGATAACATTTTCGCCAATCAGCTGCAGCTTTGACGGAACAAGGTCCATATGCCTTGTAGTAAAAAATGCCAAAACGATCAGTAAAAGCATTGAAATCCACATTGTAATAAGGGTATCCATATTAAATGAAATAGCTTTCCCCATTATATCTGCGGTATAAACCCAATGTTCCATATTTCTCCCTCTTAGTTAATATTATCACCGACAAGAATATTTTGCAATTCTCTTTCATCAGTTGAATAAATTATTATCTCTTATTTTTTGTTTGTTATATAATTAATGTAATTAAATATATTTTTACTTGAGGAGAAATGAGAGAAATATTACTAGAGGAGATTGATTCAACGAATAGTTATGCCAAATTGAACATTGACAATTTGGAAGACAAAACTGTTATTCATGCTCTGAAACAGACATCAGGCCGTGGCAGGCTTAATCGTACATGGGTTGATTTGGGAATCGGAAATCTTTTCTTGTCGCTTGTTCTTAAACCATCAGAACAATTCAGTGAAGTTTATACAAATCTCACCCAGTATTTATCCGTATGCCTTTGTAAAGTACTTGAATCGTACGGTATAGAGTCTCAGATAAAATGGCCGAACGATGTTTTGATTAACGGCAAAAAAATTGCAGGGATTTTATCAGAATCCGTTATTCAGGGCGGTAATTTTAAAGGTATTATCCTTGGCGTCGGGGTTAATCTTAATGCGAAACAATCTGAAATTAATTTAATCCCCGATAAAATTGCAACCTCTTTAAATATAGAAACAGGTAATGATATAGATATAAATTCATTCAGAGAAAAACTTCTGGATGAGTTTTTTAGTAATTATGACAAATTCTTGTCCGAAGGCTTTGAAATGATTAAGCATGACTATATTTCAAGAAATTGCTTTATAGGAAAAGAATTGAACATAAAAGTTTTTGACCGAATTGAATCAGGGCTTGCCCAGAGTGTCAATGACAGAGGCGAGCTTATTTTGGAAAAAGAAGATAGAGATTTGACACTTACAATAGGAGATATTTTATGAGCGAAGTTTTAGAAAACGGCTTGTTATTATTAGTAATAGGTATGGGCTTTGTCTTATGCTTTTTAACAATATTGATATTTTCAATGATGATAATGTCAAAAGTTGTCCTTTGGTTAAATAAGATTTTTCCGGAAGCAACAGATGAGATATCATCAGCTGTTAAAAAAGCTGCGACAAATATTGATGAAGCGATTGCTGTTGCAATTGCAGCTATTATGGCAAAAAGAAATTAGTTATTTGAAAGGATATATATATGAGCAAAAAACTTATTAAAGTAATGGATACCTCATTCAGAGACGGATTTCAATCTATCTTTGGAGCAAAGGTGCTTGTAGAAGATTTTATTCCGGCTTTAAAATCTGCTGTAGATGCAGGTATTAAACATTTTGAAACTGCAGGCGGTGCAAGATTTCAAGCCCCGATATTTTTCTGCAATGAAAACGCATTTGAAACTATGGACAAAATCAGAGAGGCTGTCGGACCTGATGTAAAACTTCAATCTCTTGCAAGAGGGGTAAACGTTGTTGGTCTGAATTCCCAACCCCGTGATGTTATTGATTTGCACGCAAAAACTTTTGCAAAACACGGCGTTAATGTTGTAAGAAACTTTGATGCATTAAACGATGTTAATAATCTGGTAGATTCTGCAAATTCTATCAAAAAATATGGTATGCAGCACGAAGTAACAATTACGATGATGGAACTGCCGTTCGGTTGTGAAGGAGCTCACGATGTTGCTTTTTATGAAAAAGTTTTGAGAAATATTCTTGATTCAGGCTTGCCTTTTGATTCATTGGCTTTTAAAGATGCATCAGGTACTTCAAATCCGAGAAAAGTATATGAAACGGTTAAAATGGCTCGTGAAATATTAGGAAAAGATGCACATATCCGTTTCCATTCTCACGAAACTGCAGGAACAGGCTTGGCAGCGTATTTGGCAGCCTTAGACGGTGGTGCTGACGGAATTGACTTGGCAATGAAGCCAGTATCCGGTGGAACAGGCCAGCCTGACATAATTTCTATGTGGCATGCCCTAAAAGGAACTGATTATGATTTAGGTTTGGATATTAAGAAAATCATGGAAACAGAAGAAATCTTTAAAGAATGTATGAAAGATTATCCTATATCTCCGATTTCTTTAGCTGTAAATCCAATTCTTATTCAGGCTCCTTTGCCGGGCGGAGCAACAGCTACAACTGTTAATCAGTTAAAAGATATGGGAATGCTGGATAAGTTCCCGAAACTTATCGCTAATATGAAAGAGGTCGTTGAAAGAGGTGGTTTTGCAACATCTGTAACTCCTGTTTCTCAATTCTATGCTCAACAATCTTTCTTAAATGCAATCTCAGAAAAACCTTGGGAACAGGCAAATCCGGGTTATGCAAAAATGCTTTTGGGATATTTCGGAAAAACTCCTTGTGAGCCGGATCCTGAACTTGTTAAATGGGCTGAAGAAAAAACAGGTTTGCAGCCGACAACAGAAAAAGTTGTTGATCTGAATGAAAAAGATTCTGAAAAAGGTATTGAAGCCGCTAAAAAACGTCTTGAAGATGCAGGTCTTCCAGTTACTGATGAAAACTTGTTTATCGCTTGTGCTTGCAAAGACGGTAACGTTGATAAAGGTATAGACTTTTTACTTGGTAAAGGAAAAGTTTCTGTAAATAAAGTTGACGCAAGTTCTGCTCCGGCAGCGGAAGGTAATGATACAAACGGCTATACTGTCACCGTAAACGGTAAGAAATATGCAGTTGCATTGGAAGGTAATAAAGCTGTTGTAAACGGAAAACTGTATGACATAAACGTTAAAAACGGTATTGATGCCAAAGCCAGTGCCGGCGGCGATGGTGAACCGATTAAAGCTGCATTGCCGGGCAATGTATTAAAAGTCCTTGTATCTGAAGGCGATACAATTGCTGAAGGTGATGTAATTGCCGTTGTAGAAGCTATGAAAATGGAAACAGAAATTAAATCTCCTGTATCAGGTACCGTAAAATCTGTTGAAATTGAAGTAGGAAACAAAGTCAGAACAGGTCAAGTCTTGGTGACTGTAGGTTAAGGAGGATACACAGATGATATTATCAGACGGATTAATAGAACTGTGGCAATCTACAGGTATCTATAACATGATTGAAAAAGCTGATCCGGCTATAACAAATGCGGCTGAACAATTTTTACATCAGTTCGGTCATCCGATTATGCTTGTAATTTGTTTGTTCTTATTATGGCTGGGTATTAAAAAGCAATATGAACCGTTGCTTTTGGTTCCGATAGCTTTTGGTGGTTTGTTATCAAACATTCCTCTTGCCGGAATCTCGGAACCTAACGGTTTTTTGGGCATCATATATGAAGCCGGTATCCATAAAGGGATATTCCCGTTGATTATATTTATGGGTGTTGGGGCAATGACAGATTTCGGCCCGTTGATTGCAAATCCAAAGACGGCACTTTTGGGCGGCGCTGCCCAATTCGGTATCTTCGGAGCTCTACTGTTGGCTCTTTGCTGCTTTGGGTTTACATTACCTCAGGCAGGTGCAATTGGTATTATCGGCGGTGCAGACGGCCCGACATCAATTTTCGTAACGTCAAAACTTGCGCCTGAACTTTTGGGTGCAATCGCGGTTGCCGCATATTCTTATATGGCATTAGTGCCGGTTATTCAACCTCCGATTATGAAGCTGCTGACAACAGGTAAAGAACGTCAAATTCAAATGGAACAACTGAGAGCAGTTTCAAAAAGAGAAAAAATTGTATTCCCGTTAGTTGTATTGGGATTATGTATTATCTTTTTACCGGATGCATGTCCATTAGTCGGTATGTTGACCTTCGGTAACTTATGTAAAGAATGCGGTGTGGTAGACAGATTATCAGATACAATGCAGAATGCTTTAATAAACATTGTTACGATATTCTTGGGCTTATCTGTCGGATCAAAACTTTCGGCTGAACAATTTTTGACAGTTCAAACATTGTTTATTCTTGTCCTTGGTATTATTGCATTCTCTTTTGCAACAGCAGGCGGTGTTTTGATGGCAAAACTCATGAACTTGTGTGAAATTGTAATTGCAAAGATTGCCCACAGAGAACCAAGATTAATCAATCCGCTTATAGGCTCTGCCGGTGTATCCGCTGTTCCTATGGCAGCTCGTGTATCTAATAAAGTCGGTTTAGAGTACAATTCTCAAAACTACTTGCTGATGCACGCTATGGGACCAAACGTAGCCGGTGTTATCGGCTCTGCTGTAGCTGCAGGTGTATTGCTTGCATTATGTCAGTAGTACAAATTTTATATATAATAAAAGCTCCTGAAACGTCAGGAGCTTTTATTTATCCCCAGAAAACTTTTGTCTTTTCTCTGCCATCATCAAGCAGTCTTTCTATAAGATTGGTAAAGGCCTTCTCGTCATTTTTTGTAACAACATTCATAGCATCCAGATTATAAACTTCGGTTTCCTGATTGCTCAGGTTTTTTATAATAAGTCTGGCATCGTCTTCGAATCCGCTGAGCCTTATTCCAAGGCTGGTATCGGGATGAATTGAGTCCAATTTAGCTATTAATTCACGGGTCTTTGCTCCGTTGCGATAATATGCTTCGTGAATGAATTTATCGACTCGGGTATCTAATATTATTAATTTTGCCTGAAAATTTGGTTGATTGTTTATGCCATTAACTCTCATATTACCCCTTTCTTTTTTTTATAATAAATCACAAAAATTTTAAATTTGCTATTTTGTTGTAAAATGTAAAAAAGGATTTTATTTATGGTCAAAAAAGTTGCAGTTAATAGTTCTGATATTGCGAATATATTATTTAATTATTTCGCGGATTCTGCGGATATTGAGATTATACAGACCGATTTTGCACAAATTGATAATAATTATGATTTGATATGTGTAGAAAAAGAAGAAGGTGAAATTTCGGAGGTTTTAGCAAGTTCTCCTGAGGTTATAAATGTACATTATTCACTGCTGCCTGCATTCTCCGGTAAAGATGCAATAAAAAACTCATATACCTCGGGGGTGAAAGTCGGTGGGGTTACCATACACAAAGTAGAACCGGAAAATTTTTACGGGAAAATATATGCACAGTATCCCGTGTTGATTGGTAACACAACACACTTTGATGAATATAAAAAAGAACTTGAAGCCGTTAGAAATAAAATCCTTCCTGTTGTTGTTGATTCGATTTTGAACGACAGAGTTTTTGACTTTAGTGATTTGATGAAGAACTCTTGTCACTCAGGGTGCGGTAATTGCAAAGGCTGCTCTCACTAAACTTTATTTATCTGCAACGACAATGTTTAGTTTATCAACAATATTATTAAAAAAAGTGTTCCTTTTCTCTCTTTTTGATAAAGGATTCATTGATGCGATATTAGGGGTAGTGGTCAACGGATTAGTTGATCTTATTTTCCCTGAATATATTGTTTTAATCTCCTTGATCATTGTTTCTTTCTTTGTCTTGTCCAAGTCTTTCTATCCTTATTATAGGGTAATACAATCTTAATATCAAATTATTTACAATATTTTATCGGCTCAGTTACAAATTCGGCTGATAAATAAGTCATGCTTGACTTTATATAACTATTCTAACATTTAAATATCCTGTATTGCAATAGCTTTATATATTTTCAAACAAAAAGAGCCGAATTGTAGCAATCCGACTCTTTTTAGCTAATATTGATTAGAAATTAGTTAAATGTGAACAAGCTCTTCCAGAATTTCTTTTGTCCAGCCCAGAATGATTTTTGTTCATTAATTGAGTTGTTAATAGCTTTTTTCTGTGCAGCAATAGCTTTTTCACGTTCTTTTTGTTGTTTCTTTAATTCTTTTTCTCTTTGTTTTTGTTGCTTAAGAATTTCTTTTTGTCTTTTTTCAATAGCTTTTTGTTGATCTAACTGAGCTTGAGTAAGATCGTTTTCAGCTTTTGTGATTGAGTTAGCTGTATTTGTTAACCAGGTGCTTACCGGGTTTGTAGTAGTTGCGGCATTTACTGTAGAACCAAATGCGATAACAGATGCAACCATTAATGATAGTACTAATTTTTTCATTCTTCGTTTTCTCCTTTCTCATCTGTCGGGTTGAAAGACTCAAGTTGTTTTTTCTTTTGCTCCAACCTTTTATTTAAGT
>JAFYDY010000080.1 GCA_017544545.1 bacterium | reverse complement strand
TTAAAATATTTAATTTTAGGTTATACAAACAGAAGAATTGCAGAAATTCTTGTAATAACACCTGCAACAGTAAAAGCTCATATATCTTCAATATTGCATAAGACAGGAGTTAAAAACAGATTGGAACTTGCGCTATACGCTACGGCTCATGGATATACTAATCCTCATCAAGACTGAGAACGGCCATAAATGCTTCTTGCGGCACTTCTACACTTCCGACGGATTTCATACGTTTTTTACCTTTTTTCTGTTTTTCAAGAAGTTTACGTTTACGGGTGATATCACCACCGTAACATTTTGCAAGTACGTTTTTGCGCATGGCTTTAATTGTTGTTCTTGCAATTACCCTGCCGCCTATTGCAGCTTGAACAGGAACTTCAAATAGTTGTCTTGGGATAATTTCTTTTAATTTTATTGTTAATTTTTGTCCGATGTAGAATGCACTGTCTTCGTGGCAAATTACGGAAAGTGCGTCTACAACTTCGCCGGCAAGCATGATATCAAGTTTTACAAGTTTTGAGCGCTTATATTCGCTAAATTCGTAATCCAAACTTGCATACCCTTTTGTTCGTGATTTTAACTGGTCATAAAAATCAGTGATAACTTCGCTTAATGGAATTTCGTATGCCAAATCAACACGAACTTTATCAAGGTATGTCATATTAATAAATATGCCGCGTTTTGTTTGGGCCAAATCCATCAGGGTTCCGACATATTCGTTCGGAGTGATAATCTGAACTTTTACATACGGTTCTTCGATATAATCTCTATACTGTGCAGCGGGAAGATTTGCAGGGTTATCGATTTCAACCACTTCCCCGTTTGTTTTGTGAACTCTGTAAACAACGGAAGGAGCCGTTGTGACAAGGGTTAGGTCATATTCTCGTTCCAATCTTTCCTGTGCAATTTCCATATGGAGCATGCCCAAAAATCCGCAGCGGAAACCAAAACCAAGAGCAGATGATGTTTCGGGCTCAAAGGTGATACTTGAATCGTTGAGTTTAAGTTTTTCAAGTGCTTCTTTAAGATCTTCATAATCCTCATTATCAACGGGATACATGCCGGAAAATACCATTGGCAGTGCTTCTTTATACCCGGGCAGTGCTTCATGCGCAGGGTTTTCAACATTTGTTATGGTATCACCCACAAATCTTGTCAATTCTTTTATAGAGCCGGCAAAATAACCGACGTCCCCGCAGGTCAATTTTTTAACAGGCACTCTTGACGGTGTTTGATATCCGAGTTCAATAACTTCAAATTCTTTGTTGCACGCCATAAATCTTATTTTGTCTCCGACAGAAATGGTGCCGTCAACAACTTTGAAGTAACACACCGTTCCCAAATACTGATCATATACACTGTCAAAAACGAGAGCTCTTAACGGTTTATCGGAATTGTCATCAGGTGCCGGAATATAGTTTACAACAGCCTCCAGAACATCTTCTATACCTTCACCTGTTTTTGCGCTGACAGGAATTGCCAAAGAAGCATCTATTCCCAAAATTTCTTCGATTTCTTGCCTTACACGTTCAACATCAGCTGACGGAAGGTCAATTTTATTTATAACAGGGATAATTTCCAAATCCTGTTCTATTGCGAGATAAACGTTTGCAAGGGTTTGAGCTTCAACCCCCTGTGTTGCATCAACTATTAACAATGCTCCTTCGCAGGCAGCCAGAGATCTTGAAACTTCATAAGAAAAATCAACGTGTCCGGGGGTATCAATCAGGTTAAGCTCATAATCTTTGCCGTCTTGAGCTTTATAATTCATTCTTGCGGCATTGAGTTTGATTGTGATTCCGCGTTCACGCTCAATATCCATAGAGTCCAAAAGCTGCTCCTGCATATCACGTTGAGCGACAGTTCCTGTTTTTTCAAGCAATCTGTCGGCAAGAGTAGACTTTCCGTGGTCAATGTGGGCAATTATACAAAAATTTCTAACGTTATCTCGGGTACTCATAGTTTTGATTATAGCATGAAGATATTTGATTTAGTCATTTTCTATTTTTGTGATAAACTACGTACATAGAGGATATTGTAGAACATGAAAGTTCGGGGATATTTACCCGGCAAGATAATTGGAGAAAATATGAAAGAGAATTATTTCCCGCAAGAGATTGAGAAGAAATGGCAAAAAATATGGGATGAGGGCAAATGTTTCAAAACCCCCGATGAAAGTGACAAACCGAAATATTATGCACTTTCTATGTTCCCCTACCCGTCAGGAAAACTTCATATGGGACATGTCAGAAATTATACAATCACAGACGTTATTGCACGTTTCAAAAAAGCAAACGGATTTAACGTTTTGCACCCGATTGGCTGGGACAGTTTCGGGCTTCCTGCCGAAAATGCAGCTATGAAACATAATGCAGATCCTGAAACATGGACCGATGAAAATATTGCATATATGACAAAACAGTTGAAAATGCTTGGTCTTTCATACGATTGGGATAGAGAAGTCACAACCTGCAAACCCGATTATTACAAATGGACTCAGTGGTTATTCCTCCAATTATATAAGAAAGGTCTGGTTTACAAGAAAGAAGCTGCAGTCAATTGGTGTAACGAGTGCGGAACAGTTCTTGCAAACGAACAGGTAATTGACGGCAAATGCTGGAGATGTGACAGCGTTGTTGAGAAAAAATATCTGTCTCAATGGTTTATAAAAATTACGGAATACGCTGATGTATTACTGGAAGATTTGGATAAACTCACCGGCTGGGGTGATAACGTAAAAACAATGCAGGCAAACTGGATTGGAAAATCACACGGTGCAATCTTTAAATTCCCTGTTGTTGATGCCCCGAATGGTGATGTAAAAGAAGTTCCTGTTTACACAACAAGACCTGACACCGTTCACGGTATAACCTATCTTGTTGTTGCACCCGAATATAAAGATATTGAAAAACTTACAACACCTGAAAACAAACAGGCAGTTGAAGAATACAGAGCAAATGCCCGTAAAATGACGGAAATAGAACGTCTTTCAACAGAAAGAATTAAAACAGGTGTTCCGTTGGGAACTCACTGCAAAAATCCGTTCACCGGAGAGATTTTCCCTCTGTGGACTGCTGATTATGCTTTAGTTGAATATGGAACAGGAGCTGTTATGGCTGTTCCGACACACGATACAAGGGATTATGATTTCGCTAAGAAATATAATTTGCCTATGAAGGTGGTTATTCAAAATCCTGAAAATCCGTCAAATTGCGAAAAAGAAGCATATATTGATGAAGGAGTTTTAATAAATTCAGGCGAATTTAACGGAATGAAAAACACCGAAGCTAAAAAGGCGATTACGGAAAAAGCCGTAAAAGAAGGCTTTGGGGAATTTAAAACTCAATACAGACTCCGTGATTGGTTGATTTCACGTCAAAGATATTGGGGCGCACCGATTCCTGTCGTCTATTGCGACAAATGTGGAATTGTACCGGTGCCGGAAGATCAATTACCGGTAATGTTGCCGAAAGACGTTGATTTCAAGGTTGTAGGTAAATCACCGATTACAACTTCTCCGACATTTAAAGATACAGTTTGTCCTGTCTGCGGCGGGCATGCAACCCGTGAAACCGACACAATGGATACTTTTGTATGTTCAAGCTGGTATTATTTAAGATATGCAGATGCAAAAAATGATAAAGAATGTTTCAGCAAAGACAAAGTAAATCACTGGCTGCCGGTTGATCAGTATGTCGGCGGAATTGAGCACGCAATTTTACACCTTTTGTATTCAAGATTTTTCACAAAAGCACTGAGAGATTGCGGACTTTTGAACTTTGACGAACCGTTCAAGAACTTGCTTACACAAGGTATGGTGCTTAAGGACGGTGCAAAAATGTCAAAGTCCAAAGGTAACACCGTTGATCCGGATGAAATCTTTGAAAATTACGGTGCAGATACGGCAAGATTATTCATCCTGTCAGATTCTCCTCCGGCTCGTGATTTTGACTGGTCTGATGCCGGTGTTGAGGGCTGCTACAAGTTCCTTAACAGAGTATGGCGTCTGATTTCAACAAATCAGGACAATATAAAACTTGATTATAAACTGAACTCATCACTGGAAAAATCAAATGATGATTTGGTCAGAACTGTTCATATTGCAATTAAAGGAATTACAAACGATATTTCAAACGATTTCCAATTTAACACGGTTATTTCAAAATATCGTGAACTTGTTAATGCAATCTACGATTGGCAGGCTAAAAAACCAAACCTGAACGATGAAGATAAACAGGTTTTGAGTTTTGCGATAATATCAATGATTAAATTAATGTCACCTGTCGCTGTTCACCTGACAGAAGAAGCATGGCACGAATTGGGCGGCGAAGGTTCTGTTCACGAACAAGAATGGTGTAAATGGGATGAAAATCTTGCAAAGGCAAGTTCGATAACACTTGTTGTTCAGGTCAATGGTAAAGTTAAGGACAAAATCGAGGTTGATGAGGGTGTTAGCGATGAGGAATTAAAAGCAACTGCGCTTGCAAGCCCGAAAATTAAGGCCTTAACCGAGGGCATGACAGTTGTTAAAACAATCGTCGTTCCCAAAAAGCTTGTGAATATTGTTGTAAAATAAATATAATTAAATGCAAAACGAGGTATGATTGTTGGTCATACCTCGTTTTATTATGTCTGTATTTTATTTATGCTTGAACATCTACTTTTTCAGCAGGAATTGCTTCTGCAGGTTTTTTACCCATAGTGGCAAGATAGGTACCTGCTGCCAAGACTGCTGCTGCAATACTTCCGTATATCAGGGCATACTTTCCTTGAATACTTTTTGCTGCTTTTTTAACTACAGCAGCTGCTTCCTTTAGCTTAGCATCAGCATTTTCTTCAAGTTTTATAAAGGATTTCTTTTCCGCATCCCAGAACATTTCAAAGACCTCTTTACCACCACCTGTTTCAATTTTGTTTAATTTGGCTGTAATTGTCTTTTTAATTTCCTTGAAATCTTTTCCTTCGCATTCAATATCTAGTTCTTTTAAAATATCCTTGATATCCATATCTTTATATTCAGAACCATAATGGACACAAACTTCTTTAAGTTCTTCAAAGGATTTTGCTTTTTTAATCGCTGCAGCTGCTTTCTTCATTTTCATAAATTCATTCTTCTCATCACTTTCCGGCAATAAATCTATAATATTGTCAGAAAATTTTTTAATAAAAGCATCAGTAGGTTCACCATTTTTCAAATACGGTTTTGTTAAATACGCAGTTGTTACACCGGCACCTGCGCCTAATACTCCTGCACCCAATGCGTACATACCTGCATTTGAATTATTGTTGTTTACACCTTCTACCATAATTTGTTTCCTTTTCTTTTTTTACACTTGCCAAAAATAAAACAAGTCAAACAAAATTATTGCATAAAAGTCGCTTTATTGTTTACATATTTTTACAAATGTTTTCATGCTAAAATCTCTTTATGAATATAACTGCAGGAAAATATAAAGGTCAAAAGATTACAGCACCCGATGAAAGTATTACCCGTCCGACCTTGTCAAAAGTCAGGATGAGTGTTTTCAATACCCTGCAGGCTATGATGGATTTTGAAGGTGCAAGTTTTCTTGATATGTATTCAGGATCCGGAATTATGGGACTTGAGGCTCTGTCGCGCGGATTTTCAAAAGTCGTTATGATTGAAAAAAACAGGAAAGTTTATAACGTCCTAAAATCTAACATTAAAAAGTACGAAAAAGACAATGATATTAAATTGATTTTGGGAGACAGTTTAAAAGTATTAAGTCATTCTGAGCAAAGCGAAGAATCGCATAACTTTAATATTATTTATATTGATCCGCCGTATTTTTCGGGTATTTATGAACAAAGTTTAAAAGTAGCATCAGAGATTTGCAAGGGAATAATTATTCTTGAACACGTGACAGAATTTGATTTAACAGGTTATGATATCTTAAAACAAAAGAAATACGGGGATAAATATATTACTTTTATTAAGATATAGACGAAATTTATATTTTTATTTATAATAATTTAGCGGTCTGTTCTTATATTCAGACGAGGGGTTAAGTAGAAATATGGAAGAAGAAAAG
>JAFYDY010000079.1 GCA_017544545.1 bacterium | reverse complement strand
CCCATCAAAATATCAAACAACTGGTCGCAAAGCATTGCATCTTCAAGATTAACCTTTAACAAGGTTCTTGTTGAAGGATCCATTGTTGTTTCCCAAAGTTGCTGCGGCATCATTTCACCCAAACCTTTGAAACGTTGAATCTGCAATCCTCTTTGACCTCTTTCGTCAATGATTTTTTGCAGTTTTTCAAATGATTTGACTTCATATTTTTCGGTATCTGTTTCTAATAACAAACCATCTGTTTCTTCAATCAAGAAATCACGAATGAGTGGATAAGAAGTTTTCAGTTTCTTAAATTCGGAGCTTTTTATGATATTCTGATTTAATGTAACATGTTCTTCGTCATTGAGATGAAGCATGAATGAGTATTTAGAATTTTCCGGATTATATTTAACTTCAACCTTATAATTTTCAGCTTCCTGAATATTGTAATTTTTTGCGTGGTCTTGCAAATAATGATTCAGATAATCGCAAATACTATTCATCTTGGATTGATTATCAAAATCTTCAAGTTCAATACCGGAACGAACAAGCCCTCTTAAAAATACCGCAGGGTACAAATTAAGAATAGGATTGTTATATGAACGGTAGAACTCAGACATGTTTTTAATCAACTCAAGTAATTCATCACCTGTTTTAACATTACTTTTTGTTTTGTCAGACAGGCTGAGATTCTTGATACCGCGTTCTTTTAGCATTTTGTCTAAAACATGTTCGTTGAACAGGTATTCTGATGTTTTACCCTGAGTAACTTTGAACAAAGGAGGTTGAGCAATATAAACATAACCCTGTTCAATCAACGGTCTTGCATAGCGGAAGAAGAAGGTAAGCATCAGAGTTCTGATGTGTGCCCCATCAACGTCAGCATCTGTCATGATGATAATCTTGTGATAACGGAGCTTGTCAATTTCAACTTCTTCAGCGTTTCTGCTAATTTTTATACCGAATGCCTGAACCATAGACTGAATTTCGTTGTTAGCATAAATTCTGTCTAATCTTGCTTTTTCAACGTTCAGGATTTTACCTCTCAATGGCAAAATAGCCTGAAACATTCTGTTTCTGCCTTGCTTTGCAGAACCACCTGCAGAATCTCCCTCAACTAAGAAGATTTCGCACTTTTCAGGTTCACGGTTAGAACAGTCTGCAAGTTTTCCGGGCAGAGTTGAATTTTCCAGAACGGATTTACGTCTTGTTAATTCTCTTGCCTTTCTTGCTGCTTCTCTTGCTCTTTGAGCCTGAAGAGTTTTTTCCAAAATCATCTTTGCGAGTTTCGGGTTAAACTCAAGCCATTCCTGTAATTTGTCTCTTACGGCATCTTGAACGGCGCCCATAGCTTCCTGAGAACCAAGTTTTTCTTTTGTCTGTCCTTCAAATTCCGGATTCGGAATTTTGACAGAAACAATAGCTGTCAAACCTTCACGGACATCTTCTCCGGAAAGGTTCTGGTCAGAATCTTTCAGAATATTATTTTTTCTTGCATAATCGTTCAGTACACGTGTGATGGAGTTTCGGAATCCTGTTAAGTGTGTACCGCCGTTATGAGTGTTGATGTTGTTTGCAAAGGATAATACACTTTCTTGGTAAGAATCAGTGTATTGCATAGCAACCTCAACCTGAATTTCATCAATAACTTTGTCAATGTAGATTGGCTTGTCATGAAGAACGGTTTTATTTTTGTTCAGGAATTCAACGTAACTTGCGATACCTCCTTCATAGTGGAAGGTTTCTACGTTTTCAGAATCATGACGTGAGAAAATAATTTTCAAACCTTTGTTCAAAAATGCCATTTCTCTCAATCTGTTTGCAATTACATCGCAATCAATTTCTGTTGTTTCGGTAAAGATCTCAGGATCAGGCCACCAAGTTGTTTTTGTACCTGTTTTAGTTGTTGCTTCGCCTTTTTCAACAGGAGCAAGGGGTTCCCCTCTCATATATTCCTGACGCCATACAAAACCTTGTCTGCATACTTCAACTACATATTTTTCAGACAAAGCATTAACAACGGAAGCACCAACACCGTGCAGACCGCCTGATACTTTATATCCTCCGTCGCCGAATTTGCCGCCGGCGTGAAGTACGGTGTGTACAATTTCTAATGCTGATTTGCCGCTGTCCGGCTTGATATCAACAGGAATACCACGACCGTTATCTTCAACAGTAATACTGTTGTCTTTGTGTATTGTGACATAAATATCTGTACAATATCCTGCCAAAGATTCGTCAATGGAGTTGTCTACAATTTCGTAAATACAATGGTGTAAACCTCTTTGTGAGGTTGAACCGATATACATACCGGGTCTTATTCTGACAGCTTCCAAACCTTCCAAAACTCTGATGTTTTCAGCTGTATATTCCGCAGAGGTATGAGTTTCCAGTTCTTCATGGACTCCGCCTGACGGATCAACAAATTCTTCATTCATCTGTTTTCTTAATTCTTCATTAACGCTATTTTCAACGGCTGTGCTTAGTGCTTCCGCCCCTTTATCATTAATAATGTCTTGTGTATTTTCTGACATAAATTTCTCCCCTAATCTGTTGGTATACAATAATTATAGCACAAATGAACAGGTTTAGACAAAATTGTTTACATTATATTAAGCTTATTTAACGCTGAAAAATGAATGAGTTGTTATATTTACATAAAACTTTTGTAAAATTTTTACACAATCATAAAATTATAAGTAATTGCCCAAATAACTATTTTTATTATATAATTAGGGTAATTTGAAACAGTTGGAGAGGGAAAAACAAATGAGTATAAATACCCCAAAACAGACATCAAAATTGAAAAGGGAGATAATAGCAAGACTCGTCAGGGCGTATCTTGGGGATAATTTTGCGGAAGATGTGCGTTTAATTCCGTATCAAATGAGGCCGAAAGGCAGTGAAGTACCATATAGGTGCTGTATTCATAAAGAGCGTGCAATTTTAAGAGACAGAGTTATTGCAGGATTAGGTTTTGATATAGAAGAAGCTGAAGATTGGCAGCTGCTTTCGGATTTGGCAGAACAGGCAACGAAAAGAGAAAATCCGGAAGATCGTCCGCTAACACTTTTACAAACGGCTTGTAATGAGTGTGTTCCGGCAAGAATTCACGTGACAGATTTGTGTCAGGGTTGTGTTGCAAGACCTTGTGAATCCGTATGCCGATTCGGAGCAATAAAAGTTGAAAACGGAAAATCAAAAATAGATCATTCAAAATGTAAGAATTGCGGTATGTGTGTTCAGGTTTGTCCGTTTCAGGCAATTACAAAAATTATTGTGCCATGTGAAAATGCATGTCCCGTTGGTGCAATAGCAAAGGACGAAGACGGTATTACAAAGATTGATTATGATAAATGTATTTCCTGCGGAAAGTGTGTTAATGCTTGTCCGTTTGGTGCCGTGCACAAGAAAAGTCACATAATTGACATATTGAAAAATATAAAATCAGGAAAGAAAGTTATTGCGCTTCTTGCTCCGTCAATAATGGGGCAGTTACCTTGTACTCCTCAGCAATTAAGACAGGCAATTTTGGAAATCGGTTTTTCTGATGTTGTAGAAGTTGCGCTCGGTGCTGATATTACGACAAAGAACGAAGCCGCAGAATTTAAGGAAAGAATGGAAAAAGGTCAAAGTTTTATGACAACATCCTGCTGCGCTGCGTATAACGAGTTAGTAGAAAAGCATATTCCGGAAATTAAACCTTTCCGTTCGGAAACCAAAACACCTGCATATTATACGGCAGAGATTGTAAAAAAAGAAAATCCCGATGCCGTAACAGTATTTTTCAGTCCTTGTGTTGCGAAACGCCGTGAAGCAATGCAAAATCCGAATATTGATTATGTATTAAATTATGAGGAATTAGGAGCTTGGTTTGTTGCATTGCATATACAAGTAGCAGATTTTAAGGGTTGTGAATATTCGGCAGAGTCGTCTGCTCAGGCAAGAAACTACGGAGTAACCGGTGGTGTTGCTGCTGCCGTCAATTCTATGCTGGATGATGATAAAAAGGCTAATGCTCATATTATCAACGGGCTTGATAAAGCTCAAATTCGCGATTTGAAGAAATTTGCCAAAAACGAAAAATGTGAATTTGGCAATTTGATTGAAGTTATGGCTTGTCCGGGAGGATGTTTGGGAGGTTCAAGTACGATAAATGCCTTCAAGCCGGCACAAAAACAAATAGCGGAATATGTTGAAAAAAGTCCGGATGTAAAAGATATTGTAAAAAAATAAAGGGGATACGGATGAAAAAAGAACTTATATTTTTAGGGCCGCCGGCATGCGGGAAAGGTACACAGACTGATAAACTGGCAAAATATTTTGGATTCCCTCATGTTGATACAGGTTCTTTATTAAGAGCGGAGATTAAGGCTGAAACGGAAAACGGTAAAATTGCAAAATCGTTTATTGATAAAGGGTTGCTTGTTCCTGTCGAGTTGGTTGGTGCAGTTATAAAAAACAGACTTTCTCAGCCGGATTGTGCAGACGGGTTTATTTTAGACGGCTACCCCAGAAGTTTGGAACAGGCAAAATTGCTTGACACAATACAATCGGAACTTGACGGGGAAAATCCTGTTGATTTCAGGGCAGTATATTTTGATATAGATGAAAGTGTTCTGCTGTCGAGGATTGTAAATCGTCGTTCTTGTGGAAAGTGCGGCGAAATATACAACTTAAAATATAAGCCCACAAAGGTTGAGGGAATTTGTGATAAATGCGGCGGTGAACTTGTTCAGCGCAAAGATGATAATGAAGAAGTTGCAAAAGCAAGGTTTGATACTTATTATAACGAAACAGCACCTTTGGTTGAATATTACAGAGACAAAAAAGTATTAAGAACAATCAATGCTGACGGTTCAATTGAAGAGGTTTGGGAACGATTAAAACAAGTTGTTGAAGATTAGGGGTAAATCAAATTATGTCATATTACGATATGCTGCTTGAAAAAATTCCGAGAATTAAGAAAATTTTGGATAACGATAAAAACTGCACAATTTATCACTATACAAAACCTGAAAAGCTGCTTAATATATTATCCGGCGGAACAATAAGGTTTTCTAATGTCTTGTATCTCAACGACAAAGAAGAAGTTGCATATTCCTACAAACTGATTGTTCATATGATAGATGAATTTAAAGATCTTGAATTAAATCCGGATTTGTTTGAAAAAATAAAAACTCATTTCAGCAACAGGTATAAGTATATAGTTGATGGCAGCAATGATTTTGAAAATAAGCTGGAATATTATACAACTTCGTTTTCAACAGATAGTGACAGTCTGACCTTATGGAATAATTATGCAAAAGGTAAAAGTTACACCGGATATAATATAGGTTTTGACAAGAAAAAACTTATCTCGGAAATGACTGCCAACGGTTATTTGCCGATATATGGCAGTGTAATTTATGACAAACAAAAGCAAATTAAAATAATTCATGCAATTTTCAAAAAATGGAATATGCTCTTTGAGCGTGCCTCAAAATCTAAAAAGAATAACAAAGTAAAATTGTTTGACATAATGTTTGAACTCATTGATATTTTGAGTATTGTAAGTATTTTCTTTAAAAATCCGCAATTCAAAAATGAATGTGAGTACAGAATCGTTATGGTAAATCCGTTTGGGGCTGAAAACTCAAAGCCGACAGGAATTGTTGAAAAGAACGGCTTATTTGTTCCGTATCTGGAATTTAAATTTTCTAAAGATACAGTAAAAACGATAAATATCGGGCCAACGTTTGATGAAAATATTTTTTATACAAGTACAAACAGAATGTTATCAAATTTTGGGTATCACGATAAAGAAGTATACCGTTCAAAAATCCCACTGAGGTATTAAGACAGGCAGCTGTAATTTTTATCGGTAATTGGCGATAAAATGTTCATAATTTGAAAGGTTAATTATGATTATAGAACTGAACGAGGAAAATTTTGATAAAGAAACTTCAAAAGGTTTGAAGCTTGTTGAATTTTATACTGCATGGTGTACATATTGCAGAAATCAGCGTATAGAGCTTATGGAGCTTGAGGATTCTGATATGTGGATAGGAATTGTAGATTGCGATGAATCGCCTGAGTTGCCAAAACGATACGGAGTTACTGGATTTCCGACATTTGTGCTGCTCAAAGACGGAGTTAAAATCGCAGAATTTGCAGGCTTTCATCAAAAAGCACAGCTTTTAGACAGATTGATGAATTATCTGAAACCTTAATCGGTAAAACCTGTATCTTCAAGCAGATTTTCACCGTTGGAAGATGCTACTGCCATTTTGTCGCAGCGTTCGTTAAACTCGTGGCCGGCATGTCCTTTTATCCAGATAAATTTTACGTTGTGAGGCTCTTTTGCTTTAAGCAGACGCTCCCACAGATCTTTATTT
>JAFYDY010000078.1 GCA_017544545.1 bacterium | reverse complement strand
TGGATTAGCATTTATAAAGACTTTTGTCATAATGTCCTTTACTTGGTCATATGTGATCCCTAGCTTTGACATCTCCTTATCAATAGCTTCCTCAAATTCTTTTCTTGTTGAGCTATCATCTTCAAGTAATTTGACTCGATCATTCGAATCGAGTTCTTTTCTTTGAAACCCATTCTCAAAATAGATATACAACACTTTGGCTTTGATTCCATGCTTGTTTAACAATGAAACAGTGGCTAATCTATTAGCTAACTGATAATATTGCTTAAGCCATTCATTATCAACAATAATTCCTCTGTTATTTAGCATATCAGACATAAATCTCAATATCTCAGTGTCTGATTTGCGAGTATTTTGGTTGCTGATAAATTCACACACATGTGCTTTAGCTTCCACTAAATACAAAGTTTCATTAATAAAAAATAAAGCGTCCCAATTTTGCCAGGAATCCAGTCCGTATATAGAGTATTCATGGTACTCAGAATACATTGAATCATATTGCTCTTGATATTTGATTTTAGCAATATGATAATAATCACTTCATATGTTTTTCCTCTCAGCGGCAGTACAAGTATCTGCCGCTGAAATAATGTGGTCAAATTCAGTTTTGCTAAATAATATATGTTTTTTATAATTGTGTTTCAGACACAGTTACAACATATTTAACCGCCCAAAATGACCGTTTGACCACAATTTGACCACAACGGTTTTTTACCGGATTAAACCTCTGCGTTTTTCAGCAGAGATTTCTCATTGCTTTTATTAACCTGTTTATTAAGGGTTATTAAGATATTAGTTTACGTCCGAATTATGTGATGTTACACATGATGTTCTCCTATTCTTTCATTAGTTTGAGTGCTAATTTGAAACCGATTTCAAATGCCTGACATTCAATCAGTGAGGCGTATTCGGTGAAGCAGTCAACATACTTTTCAAACACAACCAAGTCATCATTCTTGAGGGAAGAAGATAATGTTTCGTGATGTCGTGCAATCAACTCAAATAACTCTTTTTCCTCATCGGTAATAGCCTTATCTTCATTAGGCCTGATGTTCCCATGCCATAGATTTTGTAGTGGTGTCATAAATAATCAACCCCCTTGCAGTACAAATACATACCACAAAGAAGTTTCAATGTCCAGATAAATATTTTAGAGGTTCGCTCAATATCCTGAACGAACCTCTTTTTGGTGTGATCGACATGTGTAATAACTTGGTGTCGAGAGAGGTCGACTACTCAACTAACGGTCAGTCCCCCTACTCAATTTGGAATGTTATATTCTTTCAAAAACTATTTTCATTCACGTCCTATTACTTTTGTGTTCTATGATTTGACATCAAACAATCATAAGGAAGATGGAATCTTTTCAATATGCCAGATTTCATCAGCATACTCTTTTATCGTGCGATCGGATGAGAATTTTCCGGCATTGCACATATTGATAAAGCACTTTTTCGCATAGGCATATTTGTCCTTTTGTGAATTGTTGATAGCAATCTTTGCTTTTAAATAGCTGTCAAAATCGAGTAGCAGAAAATAATGATCCGGTCTATGCCAGCTTGCGCCATTCAGTATCGAGTCATATAACTCTCTGAACATTCCTGTGCCGTCATCATCAAGTGTTCCGTCAATCAACGCGTCAAGAACTCTTCTTATGCGTTTGTCTGCGTTATACCAGTCTCTTGGGTTATATGTTTCTTTTATTTCGTTGATTTGCTCGACACGCGCACCGAAAATAAAGTTGTTCTGTTCACCGGCTTCCTTCACGATCTCAATATTCGCACCGTCATACGTGCCGAGCGTACAGGCACCATTGAGCATTAACTTCATATTGCCTGTGCCGCTCGCTTCTGTGCTTGCAGTTGAAATTTGTTCGGACACATCAGCGGCCGCCACAATTTTTTCGGCATACGAAACATTGTAATTTGACACAAAGACAACTTTGATATAACGACTGACAAGTGGATCTTTTTCAATTAATTTGCGGACTTCATCAATCAATTTGATAATTGCTTTTGCTCTAAAGTATCCGGGCGCGGATTTTGCTCCGAAAATAAAGGTTGTCGGCTTAAAATCTTTTAGTTCACCGTTTTTAATTTCAAAATAAAGTTCCATAATTGTAAGTGCATTCAGGAATTGACGCTTATATTCATGCAGACGCTTGATTTGTACATCAAATACGGTTTCGGGATCAACTTTTATGCCGTCATGCGACGCAATGTAATCGGCAAGTACTTTTTTATTGTCTTGTTTGATAGCTATAAATCGGTCAAGGACCGCCTTGTCTCCGGCGTAATGCTCCAGATTCTTTAGCTCATCAAGATTTGTCAGCCAGTTGCTATTTCCGGATAATTCGGTAATCAATGCAGACAACTCCGGATTACACAATCCGAGCCAGCGGCGTTGGGTAATTCCATTGGTTTTGTTTTGGAACTTTTTCGGCATCCTGTCATACCAACATTTTAAAACGTTATCTTTTAATATTTCGGTATGAATTTGTGCTACCCCGTTGATATATTTTGAGCAATAGCACGCAAGATATGCCATATGAAGCGTTCCGTGCTGAATAATCTCAACTTGCGGTCTCAACTCGTCCGAAAAGCCGGTCGCTGTCAGTTCTTTTTTAAATTTTCGATCGATCTGAACGATAATCGACGCAACATCAGGGGATATTTTTCTTACAAATTTCATATCCCACTTTTCAAGGGCCTCTTGCATAATAGTGTGGTTGGTATAATTGAATACTTCACAGGCGGTCTCCAACGCTTCGTCAAATTCGACTCCCTCCAGTTCAAGCAGTCTGATAAGCTCCGGAATTGAAATGACGGGATGAGTATCGTTAAGTTGAATGGTAACATATTCGGAAAGCTTTCCGAAATCATTGCCATGTACGGCTTTAAACTTTCTTAAAATATCCTGCAAAGATGCCGACGAGAAGAAATACTGTTGTTTCAAGCGGAGCAGCTTGCCGGCATTGGTGCTGTCATTGGGATAGAGAACACGGGAAATATTCTCGGCACTGTTTTTCCTTTTGAGAGATTTATCGAATTTTTGCTCGTTAAACAGTTCAAAGTCAAAGTCATTAACCGCTTCTGCCTGCCAAAGCCTTAAGGTACCGATATTATCCGTTGCATAACCGATTATGGGAATATCATATGGCACAGCAATTACGGTTTCATCGCCGAAAACAACTTTTACCTTTTCATCCTCCTTGCGAACAGACCACGGGTCACCGTAACGGGTCCAGTCATCAAGTAATTCTTTCTGAAATCCGTTTTCAAAGCTTTGCTTAAACAAGCCGAATTTGTAGCGGATTCCGTATCCGTCAAGCGGCAGATTAAGCGTTGCAGCACTGTCCAGAAAGCAGGCAGCAAGACGTCCAAGTCCGCCGTTTCCGAGAGCGGCATCCTCAATATCTTCCATCAGATTGATGTTTGTGCCGTATTTTTTCAAAATGCATGAAACCTCATTGCTGAGATTTAGGCAAAACAAATTATTGTAAACCGCACGGCCGACCAGAAATTCAGCAGAAAAATAATACGCACAACGCTGCTGTCTATGTTTTTGTCGGGAGGCCGACCAACGATCTGATATTTCCGCCATGACGGCACGAGATACCACATTATGCAACTCATTTGCGTTTAAATTCTTCAGTTCCTTCTGATATTCGGTTTTTGCGAAAAGAACGAGCGTTTCTTCTAAATCTATCATAACCAATCAATCCTTTCTCATTCTCGAATACAGTTTTGTTAAATATCGGAGCATTTTAAAATTCTCACTGTTTATATCTTCCTTGCGTGCACGCCATTGCCAGTTTCCTCCGACGGTTGACGGCGTATTCATCCTGGCTTCCCCGCCGAGTCCCAGAATATCCTGCATAGCGATAACCGATGTGTCGGCAACGCTTGCATGAGCACAACGAATCATGGCAACGTTCAGGTTTCTTGCACAGTTTAAATATTGTTTAGCAAAGCGCAGATCTTCTCGCTGCAGGCTTTTTTGCCAGCCAAGGACAGTATCATTATCGTGTGTACCTGTATACACTACGCAGTTTTTATCATAGTTGTGCGGCAAATAGTCGCTTTCCTCACGGGAATCAAAAGCAAATTGTAAGACTTTCATTCCGGGAAATTTACTCCTCTTGAGCAGTTTTTGTACGCTGTCGGTTAAAAAGCCGAGGTCTTCGGCAATAATCGGAATTTTGCCAAGCTGCGCCTTAAGTGTATTAAACAGGTCCATTCCCGGACCCTTTCTCCATACACCCTCTTTGGCGGTGCTGCTTCCGGCTTTTACACAGTAATAGGAATCAAAGCCTCTGAAATGATCAATACGGACAACATCATACAATTTTAAAGCTTCGCGAATCCGTTTTACCCACCAGGAATAGTGATCGTTTTTCATATATTCCCAGTCATAAAGCGGATTGCCCCAAAGCTGCCCGTTTTCTGAAAAAGCATCCGGTGGACAGCCTGCCACTTCGATCGGCTGCATTTCATCATTTAACAGAAATTCCTTTGGATCCGACCAGACATCGGAGGAATCAAGTGCAACATATATCGGTAAATCTCCGATTATTTTGATACCAAGATTATTGGCATAGTTTTTTAATTTATTCCATTGCTCAAAGAACAAATACTGAAGCATTTTGTAATAGTCTGTCTGTTCTTTACACTTTTCACGATAATAGGCAATGGCATTCGGTTCTCTTTTCCGTATGTCACTTTCCCATTCGCCAAACGCCTTTCCCGAATGCTCGTCCTTTATTGCCATAAAGAGAGCGAAATCATCAAGCCAGAACGCATTTTCGCGGCAAAAATCATGATAATCGTTCGGAAGTCTCTTAAAAAAGTGCTTTTGTACTTTTTTAAAAACCTTACGGCGCTGACTATACAAGAGTCCGTAATCAACCCTTTGGGGATCCGAACCCCAATTTATATCGGCATATTCATCTGCTTTTAGATAACCCTGATTTTCAAGCGTTTTTAGATCAATAAAATAAGAATTACCGGCAAATGTTGAAAAGCTTTGATACGGAGAATCACCGAAAGATGTCGGACATAAGGGCAGTATTTGCCAATAAGTCTGTCCGCTTTCATACAGTAAATCAACAAATGCGTAAGCATTTTCACCGAAAGTACCGATGCCGCTGTCTCCAGGCAGCGATGAAATATGCATCAACACTCCGCTTGTTCTCAAGAACACACCTCCTAAAAACTGTGTTATGATAAATCTGCTTTGACAGATCAGTCACAAATCAATTCTTCGGTTTCCTTATCAAAAATATGAACACGGTTTGTGTCAAGATAAAGGGCAACATCTGAATTGTTCTCTACTTTTCTATTTGACGGAACATTGGCAATAATCTTTTCTCCGCCAAGCTCGCCGTAAAGATAAATCTCCGACCCCATCATCTCAGCAATTTCAACATGAAGATCAATGCGGTTAGTTTTGTTTTCATTTTCATATTTTTCATTCGCATGTAAATCTTCAGGTCGGATTCCGAATACAATTTTCTTTCCGAGATATCCTCTCAATTTTTCATTGTTCTGCATTCTTTCCGGAAGAGAAATCGTATAACCGGAAAATTCTAAATATAAAATATGATTATTCTCAACAAGGACTGCATCAACAAAATTCATTTTCGGCGTGCCAATGAAGCCTGCCACAAACATATTACATGGATGTTCATAGAGCTCAGACGGTGTATCAACCTGTTGAATAAAACCGTCTTTCATTACTACGATTCTGTCAGCCATGGTCATTGCTTCTGCCTGATCATGTGTAACATATACAAATGTCGTCTGCAGCTTTTGATGAAGACGAATGATCTGACTTCTCATCTCGGCGCGAAGCTTTGCGTCAAGATTTGACAAAGGCTCGTCAAGTAGGAAAACCGCCGGATCACGAACCATGGCACGTCCGAGTGCAACACGCTGACGCTGACCTCCCGAAAGTGCTCTGGGCTTACGGTTTAGATAGTCTTCAATCTCAAGAATCTTGGCGACCTCTCTAACCTTACGATCAATTTCTTTTTTATTGACTTTACGAAGCTCAAGAGCAAAAGCCATATTTTTATAAACTGTCATATGAGGATAAAGTGCATAAGACTGGAAAACCATTGCGATATCACGGTCCTTCGGTGCATCATCGTTTACCCGTTTGTCTCCGATAAGCAAATCTCCGGAAGTTACTTCTTCAAGACCGGCAATCATACGAAGTGTTGTTGATTTTCCACAGCCGGACGGTCCAACGAGAATAATAAACTCCTTGTCCTTTATCTCAAGATTAAGATCAGATATAACCGTATTTCCGTCCTCATAGGTTTTTGTTATATTTTTCAGTGTAATAGATGCCATGTATTTCATTCCTTTCGGTAAAATTGAATCATCAAACAGAAATAACGCTTTCTCCCTTCAACAGCTCAAAGGGAATTAGAATGTGTGACGGTTCCTGTTTCGCTTTGCCGATCGTTTCAAGCAAGGCGTTTGTTCCGCATTCTGCAAGCTGTTCTTCATACTGCCTGATTGTGGTTAGTCTCGGGTTCATATACTGTGTCAGCGGCAATCCGTCAAAGCCGGTAACGGAGATATCCTGCGGAACACGAAGACCCCTGTCGGTAAGCTTTCGGATTGCACCGATCGCCTGAACATCACTCATCGAAAAAACAGCAGTCATATCTCCGAATTTTTCAATCAGTTCTTCGGCGGCCTTTTCACCGCCTTCAAAAGAATACTTTGCCGTCTGATAATGGGTTTCAAAATCAAAAGGCAGATCATGCTTTTTCATTGCCTTCATAAAGCCTTTAAAACGACGATCGGAAATCTCGGATTTGTTTATATCGCCTCCGATAACACCGATGTTTCTGTGACCGTTTGCGATAAGATATTCGGCAATTTCCTGCGCCGCCGAAATGTCATCCGTTCCGACACTTGACAACATTTTGTTTGAAACATTATTCGCCTGATTGGTAATTAGCACACAGGGAACTTTAATTTGATTGAAGTCGGCTTCATATCGTTCAGGGTTACCACCCAGAAATATAATCCCTGCCGGGCGCTTTTCATAATAAATTCTCAAGGCGGTCTTTGCTTCGTTATCATATTCATCAAGCACATACACCGAAGAGGTGTATATTGTTTCCCCGATTTTCTTTTGAATGATTTCAAGAATCGAGTTAAGAAGAATGTTCGAGACACCTTTTACCAGTATCGCAATATATCTGCCTTGCATTTTGAGATGCTGAGCATTTGTGTTTCGAACAAAATTATTTTTTTCGGCAACCTCTAAAATTGCTTTTCTTGCGGTTTCGCTGACATTTGGCTGATTGTTCAGTGCCCTTGACACGGTGCCGACAGCGTACCCTGACAATTTTGCAATATCCTTAATTGTCATATAATCAATCCTTTTTGATTTTTGATTCTGTATCCGATATCGCAGATTATCCTTTTACTGCACCGGCAATAACACCTTTAATGATATGCTTTTGGCAAAGCAGATAAAATACTATAATCGGTATAATGGCAAGAACAAGCATTGCCATGAAGCCACCCATATCGGTATCTCCGTAGGCACCTTGCATCGCAATTTGTATAGCAACAGGAATTGTCTTGTTACCTGTTCCGAGAATTAGGTACGGAAGCAGATAGTCGTTCCATATCCACATCGCATTTAGTATCGCAACAGTGATAGCAGTTGGCTTCAATATCGGGAACACAACCATAAAGAAGCATTGAAGGGGATTACAGCCATCGATTGTTGCCGCTTCTTCAATTTCAAGCGGTATGCTTTTTACAAAGCCGGAAAGCATAAATACCGAAAGACCGGCACCAAAGCCGAGATATACAAACACAATTCCGAGAACATTGTTAAGATTAAGCTTTCCGACAATATAGGTCATGGTAAACATGACCATCTGAAACGGAACAATCATACTGAAAACAAATGCATAGTAAAGACCTTTTGTCAATTTGTTTTTTACTCTTATCAGGTACCATGAGGTCATTGAAGTACAAACGACAATTAGTATAACTGAAGCTACGGTGATGAAAAGTGATCTTCCGAAGGCTGCCAGAAAGCCTGATGATTTCAGTCCGTTTAGGTAGTTTTCAAAGCCGACAAAGGTTTCGGAATTTGGAAAAGCAAACGGTTCGGAGGAAATATAAAGCTTTGATTTAAAGGAGTTAATGAGCACCAAAATCATAGGAACCATAAATAACACTGCTAAAGCAGAGAGGATTACGGTTATGATAATATTTGTGCTTTTTTTTGCGCCTGCCGTCATTGTTCTACCTCCTTACTGCGTGTTGCTCTAAGCTGTAAGAAAGCAATCAAGGCAACAATAATAAAGAAGATAACCGCTTTTGCCTGTCCGACACCTGCCCATCCGATTCTTCCATAGAAGGTTTTGTAAATGTCAAGAGCCAGCATCTGAGTTGACTTGCCCGGAGCACCGCCGGTAAGTGCCAGGTTCTGGTCGAACATCTTGAATGAGTTTGTCAGTGTTAAGAACATACAAATCGTTATAGAAGGCATCACCATCGGGATTGTGATTTTAAACAGTGTTTTTGTTTTGGAAGCACCGTCAATAGCCGCCGCTTCTATTAAATCTCCCGGAATGTTTTGTATTCCGGCAATATATATAACCATCATATAACCGATCAACTGCCAGTTATTCAATATGACAAGTCCCCAAAAGCCGTAAGTTGAGGATTTAGTAATATCTGAATTTACAAGCATATCAAGTACACCGTTAATAAGAAGCTGCCAGATATATCCGAGCACGATGCCTCCGATAAGATTAGGCAGGAAAAACACCGAGCGGAAAAAGTTTGTTCCTTTCATTTTTCTTGTCAGTAGCATGGCAAGTGAAAATGCGATGATATTTACGGTGATGATTGATACAATGGTAAAAAGTGTTGTGAAAATAAGCGCATTTAAAAAGTCGTGATTTGGATCGGTAAAAATCTTGATATAGTTGTCAAGACCTACAAACTGTGCGTTTGTAACCGTCGTGAACTTTGTAAATGAGAGCCCGACACCCATAATGAACGGAGCGACAAAGGCAATAATAAATGCGATTAAGGTTGGCAACACAAACACAGGGAAATATTTTTTTACGCTTTTATTCATATGATTCACCTTATTTTTGCCAAGCAAAAACTTACCTTTCTTGCATTTCCTTTACGGAAACTGCCTTTATTATAAAATCTGTTTGAATTTACAGATTTCCTGACAGTCCGTTTTTTCTGTTTTTTATGCAGAACGCTCTGCCAAATACACGTTCAGCAGAGCGTTCTTTTCAATTGACGGAATGCCGCCGTTTTTAACTGTTATTCAATCGCTGCACTTTCGGAAGCCCATTCGTTTACAACAAGCTCTTTTACTTCGTCGAATGTCTTTGTACCCTGAGCGTACTGCAAGAGAGCAGCACCAAAATCATCCTTGAATGTCTGTGATGGGAACAGTGTGAAGTTCCAAGGAACTGTATTGATTCCGTCTTTATCCATCCATAAAAGTACTTCCTTAGCAAGAGGATCGGTGGGCTTTTCGTTGTCTTCAAATGTATCAAACGGGGCGATGAATCCCAATTTGTTGGTTACATAGTCCTTACCTGTCTTACTTGAATACAGCCAGTAGATAAAGTCTTTAGCAGCCTTCTGCTCGCCGGCTGAAGCCTGGGAGTTAACACAGAAGAAGTTTTCGGTACCGATGCAAAGACCCTGTGATTCCTCGCCGTCTACACCTGTGTAGATTGGAAGATACTTCACGTTTTCAGCCTTAACTTTGTTGCCCTTAACTTCAGAAATCTGTCCCCATGCCCAGTTGCCATTCTGAACCATTGCACATTTTTCAAGGGCAAATTCAGCCATGGAGTCGTTAACGGTTTTTGTGCCGAGTTTGGAAGAATCAACAGTTGAGTTGTTGATATAAAGGTCAAAAATGTTTTTAAAATTATCAGCATAATCAAATTTCAGTGTTTTTGTTTCGTCGGATGTCAAGTCAACATTGTTGGCTTTAAACTCCTGATATACAGGGAGGTTAGCAAGATGAGTCTGCCATCTCCAGTCTTCACCGCTCTTGAGAGAGGTGCTTGCGAACACGCCGTCAATGCCAAGGGCGTCTTTGTTTTTTTGCATATCCTCTACAACTTCTTTAAGAGCTGCAAAGTTGTTGATTTCGTCCATTGATGTGTATTTGGTAGCTTTATTGTCAAGGGCGAAATATTTATCCATAATAGCCTTGTTATAGATAATGCCATAGCCTTCTACAACATAAGGAACACCGTAAGCCTTACCATCAACTGTTACTGCAAGAGATTTGTCGGTAAGGTGGTTGTAAATTTCGCTGTCGGTAAGATCTGCACAATAATCTTTCCAGTTCAGGTATCCTTTCGGACCGTTAATCTGGAAAATTGTGGGAGCTTCATCTGTGGCCATCTTGGACATTAAGGTTTGTTCGTAGGTATTGTTTGCTGCTGTTTCAACAATAACCTTTACACCGGTTTCTTCCTCATACTTTGCGGCGATTTCCTGATAGATGTCTGCAACTTCAGGTTTGAAATTCAAATACCTGATTTGTTTTACAGATTCAACATCATCGCCGGTATCGGTTTTTCCGCAAGCGGTAAAGATACCGATCACAAACAGTGAAGCAAGGGTCAATGCAATGATTTTCTTTAGATTTTTCATCATATTTTACTCCTTTGTAAATTGTTTTTTTGAAACTGGAAACGTTTCCAATTGCAACTTTACTATATCACACCTCTTTTATGTTTTCAATCCTTTTTTTAATGATTTCCGCAAATTTGTATAAAAACAACAAACAATTCTAAATGATTTTGTGCATATTGTATAGTTGACCCGTAACAGTTGATTTTTCCAACTGTTTAAGTTAAGATATATTAATCGATATAGAATAAAGGAGTTGCTTTTATGAATCTGAATGATTTTGACAAAACTGTCCCGTATATCAAAAAAAGGGGCATCGGCGGCTATTTTCAGCTTATCTTTCATAATTTTTTCGATTTTATCTTATTGAATCTCGTATTCACCCTTACCTGTCTGCCACTTATAACGTTCGGTGCCTCGTATAAGGCTCTGATTCAAGTTTGCAACAAGTACGCCGAGGATAAGGTAGTTTATCCGATCCGCGAGTATTTTGCTTATTTTAGAAACGAATTTATAAAAAGCACTGTTTACGGATTATTTTTCTTAATTATGTTTTTCTTGATTGATTTTTCCTGCGTTTTCTATTTTAACCTGTCAAAACGGCTTTCATTGATGATTATTCCTGCGGTTGTCTGTGCCGGTTGCCATATTGTGCTGACCATGATTATGAATTGGTTTTTTCCTCTTTTCATTAAAATTGAACAAAGTTTTAAAGCACTGATTTCAAACTCGTTTATTTTGGCTTTCGGCAATATAAAACCAACGCTGTGCTATTTACTTTCGGTTATTATTTGTGTTACGCTGATAGCCTTTTTATTTCCGTATAGTGTACCGTTCGTTGCCCTGCTTCCGTTTTTTATTGTTGCACTTGCGTCAAGCTGCGGTAC
>JAFYDY010000011.1 GCA_017544545.1 bacterium | reverse complement strand
TAAATCACTCACTCTTCTTGATAAAATGCACGAAGCTTTTCCAAAAAATTCTTCTTTATATTCACAAATGCGCTCATATATAATAGGCAAACTGGCCGAGCCGTCTGTCCAAAAGGCAGGCACTTTATGCGAAGAATTAAGAAACTTCGGCTTTAAACCGATAACAATAGGCGGCAGATACTATGCCGGCATAAATTACATTAACGCTATTGCATTCAAAAACAATAAAGGCAAGATTTCATACATTTCAAATTCCACCAGAAAGACACTGCCCGAATTGAAGTTTTTAGAGCAATTGTTTGATACAGAGCTGAAAAAAAGCGTTCCGGAAATAAGCGATACCTACTATATATGCGGCGGCAGCAGAGCTCTCGAAGAAATGCTTATGGGGGCACGCACTTTTTATCTTTTTGATTTCGGCTTGAATAACCAAAATGTTGTAATGGAAATACTTGCAAACCGGCACGGTGGAGTACACTGTATGTGTGCAGAAATTCCGAAGTTTTAGCAAAATATATTTTTACAGGGTTTTAGACATATAAAAGGAAAGATTATAATGGATAAAATTAGTTTTCAGGGATTAACAAATTTCAGCATAAGCCCCACGGCATACAGAAAAGTTGCAAATATAACAAGAGAAAAATACACAAATTTGCACATCGGAACAAACTGCCGTCTCACCAAAAACAAAGTCTGCACACTGGAGACAGACCCGCTAAACCTTACTCTCATTGTCCGAAACAAAAAAGACGGATTTTATAAATACATCCCGCTTATAGATAACCTTGATTATGTTATAGCTGACATCACAAAAGGGATAGAACAACTTAAAAAGACAGCAGCGGATGAACCTCTGACTGCCTGGCTTGTCGGCGGGACAAAACTTGACGGACGACAAGGCAACAAGGTTGCTGACACCTTTAATAAAATTGCGGATGTAGTTTGTGACAGACCGGATATGGACACCTCAATTCTTGTCGGCAGCCACACCGGAGAAGAAATGTTTACCCTCCACCTGAAACCGGAACAACTAAATCTGTCCCTTGACAAAACAGTAAATCAGGGAAACAGCGTTCAATCCGAATTAGAAAACATTTTTGATATAGTAGACTTAAACAATACTCATTTATCACACGAAATTTAAGTGTTTTTACACAGGGTACTCCAATCCACATAGTTTTCGGGAGTTCTGTCCTTGCGCACATCATACTCTACATATGAAGCCAGCTCCGGAGTTCCCATACGCTTTGCATCCTTATGGTATTGTTGTACAAATTTATATGAGTTGTCTTTTTGTTTTTCCAATTGTAATTTATTGCCGTCTTCTTCCGGTAATACATAGATTTTGTAACCCTCACCCAAGAAGAAGTGCATACGGTCATAATCTTCAGGTGTTAAATTGACACAGCCGTATGACATTCTGTTATCTTCCAAACTTGGCGAATCAATTGCGGCTTTTCTTTTGGCAAAATCCGGTTTATACAACATATGTATTGACATTTGCCCGCTTCTTACGCCTCTGTTGTCCCCTTTTAGTGCCATCACTCTTGTCACGCCATCTGCACCAACATATGAATTTGAAGCAGGTGTAGAATATTCATCTAATGTAAATTCTCCGGCCGTGGTGTACCTTCCCAGTTCTGCTTTTGCAGCATTTTTAGTATGTTCCATCTTGTCATAGTAGTACGAGGGCAAGTTATCACCTTTTAATTTTCCAATCCCGACTGTACAATCATTTATAAATGTACCGTCCTTACAGTATATCTTCAATTTACAAGTCTTCTTATCAATAATTCCGTAATACTCACCTTTGTAATTATCCTTGTTATATTGAATAATCCTTGCTTCGTCACTATCCATAGAATTTATAGCCATTAAGTACGTAGTATTCTCCGGATGCGGAAACACCCAGGCAGGAATCGGATTTTTCAAATGATTTCCAAATTCTCTATCCATAGATGCCAAACCGAGAAATTTCTTTGTATTTTTAGGAATCGGATTTTCAACTTTCCCCTGTACCTTGGCAACCTCTTCAGAAGTTGTTATTGCTTCAAACTTCTTGACCGGCTTTGTTGTATCAGCCGGTGCTAAAGTATTGAGTTTTGGCAAACTATCACTCTTCACTATAGTTTTTGTTGAATCGACTTGCACTACAACTTCACGCTTCGCTGCTTTCCGAGTTGTATCAGTTTGTGTCACAACTTCATTCTTCGCTTTTTGTCTTTTCGGCTCTTCTGAAACCTCCTGAATTCTTTGGAGTTGTCTTTCTTTAGCATTTAAATCTTTAGTTTCAATGTTCTTACCGATGGTCGAGAAGAACTTTTTACTAAAATCTTGCACATCATCACAGCCATTCAACTTCGCTAAACGATCCATTTCCTTCACTATAGCCGCATTTGTCACCTTTTCACCATTAAGCTTCAGCGATTGTTTTGCTACATTCCAGGCACAATCACCCTTTTGAACCGTAATTACTCCATTAATTTCCCCAATTGACATGATTATTATTTCCCCATTAATATCCTATGTATATATAAAGTATCTACTCATTAAATAATTGACTTATTTAATAAATCAAAACAATAAAACTTTACATTTTGTTATACAAAATTAAAGTTTTTGCATTTTGCCCCGATATAGAATATTGTGATAATAATAAAAAAGAAAGGACATACAGCATGGTTGAAAGTATTGGTGGACAGGACAAAAACAGAGGACTTAAAGCTAACGCCGACAGTCTGCACAAAGTAAAGCAAGATATTCGCAGCAATCAACAAAAGGTATCTGAAACTGCAAAAGAAATAAATCAAATATCAAAACAAATTGATTCTTTACATGGAAAAATGCGCAATGCATTAGTCTCAGGTGATGCGAAAACTGCTGAACTCCTCGGCAAACAAGCACAAGACCTTAAGACAAGACAGGAAACCCTAATCAACTTAATGGATGCACAAGCTGCAAAAGATTCCACATCAAAGGCAAAAGGACCAAGTGTTTTTGGTGACGGTTTCGGACTGAATTAAACAAAATTTCAATAACAAAAATCCCGCACAATGTGCGGGATTTTTATTTATTTTCTATTTATGAAATTTACTAATCGTTCAAAAACCGTGGGCTGAGGGTTGAAGCAACGTTCATATATTGCTGCTTTTTGCCCTTGCTTCCACTTTTCAATCGCCATTAATTCTTTTTGTTTTTCGGCTGTTTCAAAGGGTTCATAGAAATCAAGAGTTGCAACCTTTTCTCTTGCTTCAAGGTTCAATTTATTTAACATTCTTCTGTATTTAATATCCGGAGTAACCGGAGTTTTAACTCTTATTGGTAATATTCGCGGCACTATATATGACTCCTTTTGCCTGTTATAAACCACGTAAAAATATTTTTTGCTACTGCGACCGATGTTTATAACTCTAGTGCAAATTGTTATTACAGTATATTGATCTTATTCAACCACGCAGAAACTTCTTTTTCTGTCTGTGCTCTGTAATTTTGTGCAACATGCCCGTGCAACGCAAAATCATCTTTATGAACGCCGCCGGAACCTTCGTGAGTACAGAAATTATACACTTTTTTATCGGATAAATCATATTTTTCTAAAAAAGTATAAACCGGCATTGGCATATCGCCCCACCAATTAGGATATCCGACAAAAACCGTGTCATATTCATCAATATTATCAACCCCGCCAACGATTTCAGGTCTTGCCTGCTGTTGTTTTTCTTTTTTGGCAAAATCTGTCAAAGCCATATATGCTGTCGGATAGTTATCATTAACTACTTTTATTTCAAACATATCTCCGCCGGTTTTTTGAGCAATAATTTCAGCCACAATAGCGGTATTTCCTCTTAGAATATTACCTACGGAATACTGCTCTCCTGTTCTTGAAAAATAAACTACCAACGTCTTTGACATAATTTGCTCCTTCTATGTACTGCTCAACTCTTAAATTTCTCTGCATCCAGATATCTGATTACTCTCGCCGGATTTCCGACAACAACGGCATTGTCCGGTACATCTTTTGTAACAACGGCACCGGCACCTACAACAGCATTTTCACCAATCGTAACTCCGGGAAGTATTGTAACATTTACTCCAATCCAAACATTACGTTTTATATGAACCGGTTTGCAAGTTATTACATATCTATTATACATATCGTGGTTGTTTGTTGCAATAGTACAATTCAATGAAATCATTGTATTATCTTCAATTGTCAGTCCACCGGCCGACATACACTGAAAACCGTTCAATATAGTAACATTTTTCCCGATTTTAACCTTGTCAGCCAAAATTGTAAAAATCGGAGGATGAATAATTGTATTTTCACCCAAAGTGTGATTAAAAAGTTCCTGAACGAGTCCTTGGCATTCAGGTGTTGTCGGGTTTGTATGATTTATCCTGAAACACAAATCCGAGCTCCTTTTTGCTTCTGCAATTCTTTCCGGACTTTGTGTTCTTACATCAATTCTGACTTCTTCCATTTTATCCTCTTATAAAATTAGTAAAAACTATTTCTTCCTGTTTTGGCATAGGAACACCTGCTCTTTTTCCCGCCTCCATACATTTAAGATGCCAAGCCATATTACGAGCCAATATTCGCATATTTTGCATACCTTCCAAATCTTGCTTAACTTCATCAGGTGTATGCCCATGCACCATATTCCAATACCTGCCGGATATAATCGGCATTTGAGATATTGTCATATATTTATTCAACTGATCGAGTGTCGCAGTCGTTCCCGAACGCCTTGCGCTGACTACAGCCGCTGCGGGTTTGTATGAAAACACCTCGCCCCTTCCCGACATAAAAGCTGAGAAAAAGGCTCTGTCTAAAAATGCTGTAATACCTCCGCAAGCCGAAGCGTAGTGAACAGGTGAACCAAAAATAAAACCGTCAAAATCTTTGCACCTATCTACAAAGTTATTAACGTCATCATCATTAATAACACATCTGCCGAGCTGAGTACAGGCTCCACAGCCTCTGCATGGAGTAAGGGATTTTATACCAATCTGATAAATTTCAGAATCAATACCCTCTTCTTGCAAGGTTTTTGAAATTTCTTCTAACGCAGTACAGGTACAACCATGCTTATGTGGGGACCCATTAAATAACAATACTTTCACTATTAACACTCCTATTACCCCCTTTATATTAACACAAAATACTTCAATATATAATGACAAAACAATACAATTTCTCAAAGGACTTTTCAGAATCAGCAAGTTATTATATAATCTTTCTATGAAGAAAAAAGCAATTATACTGACATTGATGTTATTGTTCGCTTCAAATACCGCATTTGGCTTTCGTGCCGTAACAAAAGCAGAACACGAAGCGTACCTAAGATCTCTTGGTTTAAATCAGACCAAGATTGAACAGCTTAAAGAAATTGACCTGATTTATCTCAATAAGCGGCTCGAAGCACAAGAAAAATCCAGACAATACAGAAAAAATAATCCCACACTGACAAAAGACGATTATAACCATTATACCTTCACTTTGTGGAATCAAATAGAAAAAGATTACAGAAAAGACCTTGGCAAAGTTTTGAACCATTGGCAAAAGAAACGATATCTGGAATACAAATCCCGAGTATACTAATTAGGCGAATGGTAAGGTTACTATGGAACATAAAACAGCATTGATACTTGAAGGCGGCGCAATGAGAGGCTTGTATTCAGCAGGCGTCATTGATGTTTTTATGCAAAATGACATAAAAGTTGATGTCATATATGGAGTCTCAGCCGGCGCCCTGTTCGGCTTAAATTACAAATCCCGTCAAGTCGGACGTGCCATAAGATACAACCTTAAATACGCAAAAGAAAAAAATTATATGGGGCTATATTCTCTCATTACCACGGGCGACGTGATGAACAGAGATTTTTGCTTCAACAAACTTGTTTACGAACTGGATAAACTTGATTTTGAGGCATACAAAAATAATCCCGTTGAGTTTTATGCCGTTGTAACAAATATGCAAACCGGCAAAGCAGAATATATAAAAATTGATGATGCCGAAAAAGATCTGGAATACTTTAGGGCATCAGGCTCTATGCCCTTTGTTTCAAACCCTGTTGAAATAGACGGCAATTCATATTTAGACGGTGCAATAAGCGATGCCGTACCTATTAAAAAAGCGCTTGAAGCTGATTATAAAAAAATCATTGTTGTACTGACAAAACCTTTCGGGCACAACCGGAAGAAAAAATCATATCTTCCCTACAAACTTTTTTACGGAAAGTATCCAAATCTGGTTGAAACGGCAAAAAATTCTTATAAAAAGTACAATGAAACAATGGAGCTGATAGAAAAATACGAGACTGACGGAAACAAAATTTTTGTTCTGCGTCCGTCCGAATTTGTAAACGTAAAAAGGGTTGAAAAAGACACAAACAAACTGCAGCGCATCTACGACTTGGGCGTTTCAGACTGTAAAAATAAACTTAACCAAATAAGAGAATATCTTCGCTAAACTTCCACAGGTACGTTGTCATAGCCGTATCCGCGTCTGACGTTTCCTGCATACTCCTGCAATTTAGCGTCATTGCCGGCAATTTTATTCATTTTTGCTATAGCATCAGCAACTTCTCTGTCTTTACCTAAGTTTCTCAATATATCTTCTTCAAGAGTCAGCATTTTGAAAACTTTTACAAGCTTGCTGGCAAGTTTGCTGCTGTCCTTTAATTCCCCGGGCTGCAGAACATCTATATCCATGTAATTTGTCCATTCTTTTTCGCCGCCAATAGTTAATATTGTGCGCTCTTTATGGAATCTGTCTGATTGCAGATACAGAGTCGAATCCGGATATTTTGCTTTTGTCTTCCATTCAAATCCGCGCGCAGCCTTCATAAATGCTTTTGCCTGCGGAATATCCAAATTTGTATATAATCTTGCCCCAAAAGAAACATTGTTTATTCTGTCTATCATTCTTTCTCTATCCTTTCATGTCTTTGTAATTATATATTGCTCTAAAAACACTAAAAATATATTTTGTTAGTAAATCATATTTATTTTTACAGAAATTAACAAGAAATTTTGCAGGTCAGACGGGGCTTTGCACAACGACAGTATTATTTTAATTTAAAATTGCCAATCAGGTTTAGCTTTCCGCCTCTGTATTCACTCAGTAAATATGCTATCGGACCTGCATCTGCAGGGTTAAGCGGATTAACCTGACCTTTTAATTGGCTGTAACCGGATTGTTCTGCGATTGTTCGCCAATACCTGCTATTTTGTTGCTTTTCTAACTGCTCATCTGTCATTACTGTTAAATGAAGATGCCACATGGTTGTTTCGCCGGTGCGCCCGACATACCCTATCGGATCGCCTGCTTTTAAAATTGTTCCGACAGTCGGCATAGGTATAGAATCTTTATAATCCTCAGGACGAGCCATATGATCAAAGCCGTATCTTCTGCCATCTCTGCCCAACAGTATTACGCTGTTTGAAATTACATTATCTTTTTCCCGTGCCCGTTTGTGCGATATAATAACACCATCAACCGGTGATTGAATCAACACGGGATTTTTAGGCTTTCTTGAATTTGGTGACACAAAAATATCCAAACCCATATGCGGACGATTTTTACCGCTGCCCGGCCGATTTGCAAAAAAGTAGCCAAAGGGTTCAAGATAAATATTTTTGTTATTTTCAATAGGAGCTTTATATTCTAATAATGAATCCGGCTTTTGTATTCTTGTCTTTAGTTTTTGAACGGATTCGTCATCAAAACGATGAATAACACCACCGACAAAATTTGTATCCGTCACCACCTTCAAACCGTTCAAATCCTGAGAGGAAATACAATTTGTGTTTGGCAAATAATATACAGAAGGAATTATGGGCAGCTCTTGGTGTTCTGTCCCTGTTTTTATCGGGATTGATACAGCAGCAATTGTAGTAATTGCCGGCAATAATATTTTTCTAAACGTTTTGTTTAATATTTTCATGCTTTATACAGTAATGAGATTGAGCCGAAACATAATCTTAGTCATTAATATGTCTCATATCAAGCATTCCATGCTCTGAAAGATAATCCAAAATTCTGAAGTTCAGCATATTACGGTAATCTTTCATTGCATCAGTCCATGCATTTGGGAACACTCCACCCCACATCTTATGGTAATCATATGCTTTTTGCAGTTCTTCCGGAGTCATTTGCGCAATTTTGAATTTTTCGGGTGAATATATTGTCCAAGCTTGCGGGGAATAGAACGTTGAACGGCATTCATTTGTATTTTTGTCCACCAACATACTTTTTAAAACATCTGCTGACATATCGTTGTAATCTTGAGGAATCGAATATTTTTCCAATTTTGACGGCATTAAAACCCGTGGGTTTCTGAAAGCATTATGATACTCTAAAACATTGTCTATGTAATCATTTGAACTCATTGTATGCAAACGAATACTTTTTGCGAATTCATCCAATACTCCGTCATCCTTTGCATATTTAGACATAAGATCCAACCAAGAGGTTACACCGCAGCCGGAATGAATATAGTCTGTAATTATTACTGGTTTACCTGTTTTTTCAGCTGATTCAACCAAATCAACAGGAGTGCAATCTATTCTTTTAAGATATTTTTTATACGCAAATGCCTGTTCTATTGTCGGTTCTCTCATGTCATCACGGAATAATTTTTCACCGACACCACAACCGTTTCTGTGATACCAGTTTGACGAAAAGGCTGTAAATGTATAATCCTGAATACCACCCTTCATCCATAAAGATGCATTCAAGAACCACTTGGGGCTTCTTCCCAAACAAATAATACGATTTGCCTTAGTCCCTGTAGCTTTGTCAGCCCTGTATTTATTGTATGACGAAGCAACGTTTAAGAAGTCTTTCATTTCAGCTTCAGTTGATAACGGCAGTTTTGAGTCAATCGTTCTACCTTTTGACCAGTACAATTCATCTATATTAATAAGCTTATAAAAATTTTCGAAATTTCTTCTTAAAAAACTTTTTTGATCATTGGTTAATTTCAAATATTCGGAGTGGGCAATGTCGAAAGGAACTATTCTTTTCCCAAAAGATATATTATTAGGCATATAGTAAGCCGGATTATATTCTCTTTTGTTCTCACAAACTGGAGCAGATTCTGAACTTTTTTGCTTGAGTACCCTGTTTTGATTGTTATAATTTGTCGGCAGAATAGGTGATATTTTTAACATAATTACTCCTTAGCGGTTACTATTCAGACATAGGAAAACCTCTAAAAATATATTTTGTTAGTACAACTTTTATTTTTTACAGAAATTAACAACCCTTTTTATATTTTAAATTATTCCATTATTTTGCAAGCTGTCTGTCAATTTCTGCTATTACTTTTTCTGCTGTTGCTTCTGATACAACTTCTTCATTGACTTTTACATAAGGGGCTTTTGAATATTCCCAATTTATTGAGCATAAACCCAAGCAATTTGAAGCAGTAAGTTCAACCTTATCACCATATTTTTTGGCAATAATATCGTTTAATTCCTGCAAATTAGCCCCGCCCATTACAAAACAGGTTGTTCCGGTGCATACTTTTACTGTAATCTTTTCCATTTTTAACTCCTTTATATAAATTGTACCTCAACTTTTTTCAAATATTTTTCTTCTAAAACTTTTGCTATTTGTTTTATGATATTTTTTCTTATCTCTATTTCAATCGGAAGGTTAGGATCATAATGAGCCTTGTTCATTTGCGCCCCGACTAAAAAGCTTATAACATCAGAGTTTAACATAAAATTCATTAAAACTCTTGCTGCATCATCATCACTCTGACCACTTTGAAGATATTCCAAAGTCTTGGTCAATGTCAATATACCTTCTGTTACCAAATCAACTCCGTCCATTTTTAACAGTCCGGGTAATTTACCTCTGTTTGTGGACATATCAGCTACTACAGGGATGTTCAATTCTCTTGAAATAATATTTGCAGTTGTTCCTCCGGAGATAGCTTTTTTACCTTTGAAATCCATAAAGGTTTTGGCATAGAAGCTGTCTTTTTCACTATGGAATGGCGGGCCGGTAAATATTAACGATTCCCTCGGATCCCTGCAATAAATAGAAAGAATCGAAGTATCATCCTTAAGCTCTCTGTTTGGGGCAATAAGTTCTACTTGTTTTACCAAAAATTCGCTCAGGTCTTTTGATGATATTTCAGGTTCCTGCTCTAATTTTTTGAGAATTATTTTTATAAGACCGCTTCTTTCCAATCCGAGAGGATATTCTTTTGTTCCCATAGCAACCTGAGTCGCGCCGTCTGAGCAGAAAATAACTCTGTCGTATTTTTCAAGCTTTATATTATAAACTTTCATTTTTCTGTTTTTAAAGTCTTTGGACTGAATTGTTTGAAATTCCGGCTTTAAAACTTCGCCATTTCTAATCCAGATAAAGTCCGGATTGCCTTCTTCAACAATTTTTGCCTTGCCGTCTTCAAAACAGTCTATTGCAGAAAATGTAGAATAGCTGATTCCTCTGACTTTACAAACAGGAAGTGAGTTCATAATGATTTCACAGGATTTTTCAATGTCAGAGTGACTTTCCATAAACTTTAATAACATTGTGGAAGTCATACAAGCAAGGATATTTGCCTTAATCCCGCTTCCCAGACCGTCAGACAAAACAGCCACAACCCTGTTCATATTAGGAAACCTGTTTGAAGCAAAAAAATCACCATATGCATTTTGGTTATATTTCTTTTTTTGAGAACAAGCAATATCTATAAACATTATTTTTTATCCTCATTAGAATTAGGATCATAGCCTTCTGCAATAGAGCTTAAAAGCAGCTCTGTTTCAACCATATGTTCACCAAGCAGACTTGCAATTTCCTGAACTGTTGCAATATTTTTAGTAATAACTTCTCTCGCTTTTTGTGCAATTTTACTTCTGTCAATTTCAGATTTTGTAACATCGGATATAACAGCACCGACAAGCTCGTTATCTTCGATAGTAAATATACTTATATCGTACACTTTATCATCTATTGCATAATGTTCCTGATGAATTTCTTTCCCTGTATCAAGAGCTGATTTAAACAATTCAGGGAACGGAACAATTCTGTCTATGCAAGCCCCTGTCATACCATCCTGACGGGAAGCAAATACTTCATACATTTCATCACTTAAGAACATATGTTCAAAAGAATCATTTGCCTCTACTATTTGCAATTCGGAATCAACGATTACAACAGCGGACGGCATACACCTCAGCATTGCGGCAGCTTTTCTTACGGCAATTTTTCTCATATAGGATACGCACTGCGAAGGTTCAGCATCACCTGCTATAAGGGCATTCACAAACTCTCGGCAACTTGCATAACCACAGCCTGAGCAGTTTAATTCATCTTCTTCCGAATGTTTGCTTATTTTCTTCAGGGCTTTTGTAACCTGATCTATCGAATATTCAACCTTTTCAAAAGGTGCAGGTTTATATTCTTTTTCAACAACTTTTCTTGGCTCTGTCGGAACCTCATCTCTGTATTGAGTATTTGCATAAATATCGGATGTTATTAATATCCTTGATTTTTCGCTGGATAAACAAGGGCCGTTTATACAACCACCGGAGCACGCTAACGCTTCAACAAAAATTTTATTTTCTACCTTATCCGGATTTATGTTTTGCAAGGATTTGTCAAAATCTTCCAAAGAACTCACCGCAATAAATGTTACGTCGTTCTTTTCAATACCGACTTGCTTTATTGTTTCATTCATTCCGCCTTCGAGCGGGTATAGCGCACCTTCATATGCACCTTCCGGAACAAAATGACAACTTTCGTCACTTTCAATAGTTTCTATATCAATAAATTCTTCTTTTATCCAATAGTTTAACTCATCAAAAGTCAGAGCAGCCGACATTAAATCAGGATTTTCATCAGCTTCATTCTTCTTTGCAATACATGGGCCTATGAAAACAATTCTTATATCTTCACCGAGCATATCTTTTAATAAAGCACAATGAGTCAATGCCGGAGACGCCACAGGTGTAATACATTTTGCAAAATCAGGTTTGTAAAGTCTGATATAATCATCAATAACCGGACACGCCGAGGAAATATATAAACCCTTTCCCGCTTTATTCAGCATTTTAGCCGTTTCGATAGAAACCTCCTGCGCTCCCAATGCTGTTTCTGAAACTCCTGCAAAACCAAGTTTTTTAAGAACTGCTATCATTTTACCTTTTGGGATGTTATATACACCTGCCCAACTCGGTGCAAGGGACACATATACTTTTTTACCTGTAAGCAACAGGGTTTTAACTTTATCAATATCACTTCTGACTTTTTTTGCACCGGCAGGACAAATTTTTACACAATGACCGCAGGCTATACATTTTTCATTTATAACCGACGCCGAGCCCTGTTGTATTCTGATTGCTTTTATGTGACATCCTCTAATACACTTGTAGCAATCATTACATTCATTTTTTAAAGTATAGACAGGATATTGTTTTTCCATATTACAGCCCCTTTAATATTTCTTCCAAATCTTGCGGAGTAACATTTGTATATTCTTTGGCATTGACAATAATCCTCGGTCCTATATCGCATTTATTTTCACACAAAGAACCAGTTATTGAAACTACCGTTTCAAGATTATTATCTTCCAAATACTGTTTTATATATTCCAAGTTTTCCTGATTGCCTTTTGCAAAGCAGGCACTTCCCATACAAACCTTAATTTCATTAGCCATTTTTATTTTCTTTTACCTCGTTATTATTTGTAAATTGCAGGAAACTCCCGACCAGGTTTTCATTCCAGACTTTGACATCCTTGGGAACATCTAAAATACAAGTAGTGAAATTCCAAATATATTTTATTCCCGAACCTGCAAGATAATTGGCAACACTTTTTGCAGATTCTCTCGGAACTGTCAATATTGCAATATCAACCCCTAATCTTTGGGATAGATTTCCGACTCTTGTTATATCAAATACTTCTTTGCCGTTAATGGTCGTTCCGATTACATTCGGATTATTATCAAACATTGCAAGAACATTTAATCCGTAATCCTGAAAACTTGAATATTTGGCAAGGGCAGAACCTAAATTCCCTGCGCCTATGATAAAGGCATCTTTTGTCTGCTTAAATCCAAGCTTTTCTTCTATTGCTTTTTTCAGAATTTTGGCATCATAACCTAAACGAGCTTTACCGGGTTTATCAAGATATTTCAAGTCCTTTCTTATTTGCGAATTATCAATATTCAGCAATTGCGCAATCTTTGAACTTGAAATATACTTTTCATCTTCTCTTAAGTCGTCAAGAATAAAATGATATAAGGTTAAACGATTTACGACCTTGTCAGGAATATTCATTCTTTTCATTACTCCTTTACGCTTTTTAAGTCCTTTGCAATTTTACTGCCGTAAAACAGAAAGGACAGGGGCTCTGCGTGAACATGGCCGAGCAGAGCCCTTGAGCCAACATTTTGTCAGGAATTATTCCTAAACAATACCTTCATATGCATCTAAGAAGATTTGTTTGATTTCACTCATAAGAGGATATCTTGGGTTTGCACCTGTACATTGGTCGTCAAATGCTCTTTCAACCAATACATCAAGGTTAGCCATAAATTCATCTTCCTTAACGCCGAAGTCTCTTATTGATTTTGGCAGGTTAATTTCTGTCATAAGTTCATCAACTGCCTTAATCAACAATGCCACTTTTTCATCGTCATTCTTTCCGCCCAAATTCAATTCGTCTGCGATTTGGCCATATTTAGCCTTTGCGCAAGGGAATTTATATTGAGGGAAGATTGCCTGTTTTGTCGGTTTATCAACGGCATTATATTTAATAACTTGTCTTATTAATAATGCGTTTGCAACACCGTGCGGAATAGAGTACATTGCCCCGAGTTTGTGAGCCATTGAGTGACACAATCCCAAGAAGGCATTTGCAAATGACATACCGGCAATAGTTGCGGCATAATGCATTTTTTCTCTTGCAACAGGATCATTAGCACCTTCATTGTATGAACGAGCCAAATACTTAAATACTAATTTTGTTGCTTCAAGAGCGTTTGAATTAGTAAAGTTCGTTGCCATACAAGAAACATACGCTTCCAATGAGTGAACAAGAGCGTCAATACCTGATGCTGCAGTCAGACCTTTAGGCATACCATCAACATAATTCGGATCAACGATTGCTACATTCGGAGTCAGTGCGTAATCTGCTATTGCATATTTATAGTGAGTTTTTTCATCCGTAATAATTGAGAACGGAGTAACTTCCGAACCTGTACCGGAGGTTGTAGGAATACATACCATTGTAGCCTTTTTACCTAAATCAGGGATTTGACAAATTCTTTTTCTGATATCCATAAATCTCATTGAAATATCAGCAAAATTTGTATCCGGCTGTTCATACAACAACCATATAATTTTGCCGGCATCCATCGGAGATCCGCCGCCCAACGCAATGATAACATCAGGTTCGTATGGTTTAACAATTTCCATAGCCTGCTTAATTGTAGCGATTGTCGGATCCGGTTTAACATCAAAGAATACCTGGTGATCAATTCCTATCTCGTCAAGAGTTTTTGTTATAGTATCAACTGCACCTGAGTTGAACAAGAATCTGTCCGTAACTATAAATGCACGCTTTTTACCTTGCAATTCTCTGAGTGCCAAATCGGTTGCACCACGTTTGAAATATACCTTCGGAGGAACCTTGAACCATAACATATTTTCTCTCCTTTCAGCTACAGTTTTGTAATTTAATAAATGTTCTACACCAATGTTGCCTGATACGGCATTTCCGCCCCATGAGCCGCAGCCTAAAGACAATGACGGCTCCAGTCTGAAGTTGTATAAATCACCGATACCACCTTGTGAAGAAGGTTGGTTAATCAAGATACGGCAAGAAGGCATTTTTTCGGCATACATATTAATTCTGTCTGATTTTCTTTCGTCTGTATACAGAACTGATGTGTGACCTGCACCGCCTTTTAATACTAATTCGTGTGCCATTTCTGCAGCTTCTTCAAAAGATTTAGCCTTATACATAGTCAAAATTGGTGATAATTTTTCTCTTGAGAACGGATCTTCCCAATCCATTTTTGCTCTTTCGCAAAGAAGGATTTTTGAATCGTCCGGAATCTTGAAGCCTGCAAGTTCTGCAATTTTGTGAGCCGGCTGACCGACAATAGCAGGATGAGCAGTTCCTCTTGCCGGATCAATGAACGGAAGATCAATCATTTTCTTTTCATCGTCCTTGCTTACAAGATAAGCTCCGCGATAAATAAATTCTTTTTTAACTTCTTCATATATATCCTGAACAACGATTACAGATTGTTCAGAAGCACAAATCATACCGTTGTCAAAAGTTTTTGACATCAATACGGAAGATACGGCCATTTTAATATCGGCAGTTTCATCAATAACAGCGGCAGTATTACCGGGGCCGACGCCTAATGCTGGTTTTCCTGAAGAATATGCAGCTTTAACCATTCCCGGGCCACCTGTAGCCAAGATGCAAGCTACGTCAGGGTGATGTAATAATGCATCAGATAATTCCATTGAAGGTTCATCAATCCAGCCAATGATATCTTTTGGTGCACCTGCTTCAACTGCTGCTTCAAGAACAACACGAGCTGCTTCTATTGTAGATTTTGTTGCACGAGGGTGTGGTGAAAATACAATAGCGTTTCTCGTTTTTAAACAAATTAATGACTTGAAAATAGCTGTTGATGTCGGGTTTGTTGTAGGAATAATACCGGCAATAATACCAAGAGGCTCTGCAACGGTCTTTGTTCCGTTTTCTTTATCGACATTTATAATACCGCAGGTTTTTGCATTTTTGTGTTTATTATAAATATATTCAGAAGCAAAATGGTTTTTAATAATTTTGTCTTCTAAAACACCCATTCCGGTATCTTCCACTGCCATTCTGGCAAGAGGAATTCTCATTTTGTCTGCGGCAGTTGCTGCAGCTTTAAAAATTCTGTCTACGTCTTCTTGCGAGAATTTCGCATACTCTAATTGTGATTTTTTTACTCTTTCAAGTAAACTGTTCAAAGCATCAATGTTGTTAACTAACCCATTGCTGCTTGTTTTTTCCGTTGTTCTTTCTTTTAGTTTAGGCATATTCTTATCTCCTTAATTGTGATTAAATTCCTTAATTAAATATTATTACACAAAAAATTCGATGTCAATACTATTCCTCAATATAGGATATTAAGATTATATAAAACAACTACGAAATATCACGATTCAATTAATAATCGGGATATTTTTCACGATATAATTATCAAAAGACCTTAGCAAAAGCCAAAGTTTCTTATAACAGCTGACAATTATTGGTGCAAATAATTGCACCCCCTGCAAACTATTCTATTGCTTCCAGCATTGCTTTTGAAAGAAGTTCATCACTTATTCCTATATTTTTTGAGGCTATTTCGTAACTCTCATTAAGTGCTTTTGTGAATCGTTCAACACGCTCCGGCCGCCAGAAATATTTAAAAAAGGCCTTTTTATAATGCTGTTCAATATTTTCCCAAGATTTTTTCATCGCATCAACATCAAACTGCTTTTTGTATGTTTTAAATGCGTTACTACTAAGGAGCTCTCTGTTTTCATCTTTATGCTTCGCAAAAACATATCTCATATTCACAAATTTCTTTAGTTTGTCAACATTAACATCAGCAAGTTCAAAAGCTTCAAATGGATTTTTTGCATTTGGCACTTTGTGAAGCTTGAACAATTCGACAAGATAAGCATCTATAATTTGCTCTGTCGGATATGCGTGTGAATCCGGATATTTTTCTTTTTGCAAAATATATCTTATATTAGACCAGCCTGAACCATACTTACATGCATTCCCAAAGTCTCTGCGTAATTCGCTTTTTGTCCAAGTTCTTGCCATTACCGCAGAACTTATTTCTTCCTTTGATAGATTACCAAGTTTCAAAAATTCCGTTGCTTCCTGCTCTGCATTTGTTAAAAAATTTCTGACACTTGAAGATTTTCTATCAAGAAACACCAAATTATGCCTTTGAAGAAGGTTTGCAGTTATCTTTCTGCCTTTGGAGGTAGTTACAAACGCATCTTGCAAATTTTTACCTTCAATATGAATTTGTTTTAAAAGGTCAATAAACAAGCCATCTGCATCTTCATTACCTAAAAACTCATATATTGCCGGCATCTTAGGGTTGTTACCATACTTTGACCCATAAGTATTGAAAAATTTAGAAGCATAACATCTATGAGAATAAGGACAGCCTTTAAATTTACCTGATACATAATCTTGCGCTATTTGCCTTTGACACTTTATAAATTCAGGATATGCCGGCCATCTTTTTGCTTGTTCACTTATAACTTTATCGAAATATTTCATTACATATTCTATTTTTTCGTCTTCTGAAGCAAGACCTTCGAATTTTTCGGATAAATCTGCAGGAATCATTCTTTCCAAGTCCTCGCGTAACGCACCCTGTGGATCCAATTTTATACTTTTAAATTCAGGATATAGTTTTCGGACTTCATCCATTGTTTTACACTGAGCTAAACCCGAATAATATTCTTTTCGGACTTTTGAAAAGGCAAAGTTGTTTTCTTCTGCACTTTTTTCAATCGCTCTGAACAAGCCTTCAGGCATATCTTCTTTGTACGCCTGCAAATTACGCCTAAAGGATTCCGAAAATTCGTCCAGTGATGTAAATAATTTTCTTGCGGGAGTCTTAATTCCCGAATAAGCTCGCATTATACTTGCATCCGCTTGAATAACATCGGAAGGATGTTGTTCTGCCGCTTCCATTACCTCTTGACCAGCCTTTTCTATTTTTGATACAACAGGCTTAACGAGTTTTTCAACTGTATTTAAATCTACTTTCACCATACTCAAATAAAAACAACTCGTTTTAAATAATTGCCCCAAAATTTATTAATGTTACTTTAAATTTACAAATGTAGAGTTCGCACCTGAGCAAGTAAGGTGCTCATATAAGAAAGACCTTAGCAAAAGCCAAAGTTTATTATAACAATAGTAGGTTGGGCATACCTGCCCAACAATAACTTTTAAGTTATTATTTTGGTGCAAACTTGCACCCTACAAACTTTCAAAGTATGTAGGGTGGGTAAAGCGTTAGCGTACCAACCAATTAAATATTTTGGTGGGCATATTGCATTTTGCCCACCCTACAAACTACAGATAGAATAATGTAAGTTCGAACCCTGAAAACCCTTATCGTTCCTAATGAAAAAGACCCCGAAGGGTCAAATTCGATAAATGGGGCGGGTGATGGGATTCGAACCCACGAATAACGGAACCACAATCCGTGGTCTTAACCACTTGACGACACCCGCCACGCTATTTACTCTCTTATACTACCAAATCAAGACTCAAAATCAAGGGGCAAAAATATTTTATACAATAAAAAGGACTTCGACTGAAGCCCTTTTTATTTATCTGTACTCCTTAATTTATTCTCTGGAACATATATCCGATTCCGCGAGCCGTAAGGATTAACTCCGGATTTGCAGGATCTGTTTCCAGTTTTGAACGTAATCTTGAAATATGAACGTCTACAACACGTGTATCAATTCTGTGATCCGGCGGATATGCCCATACATGCTGCAGAATTTCGTTTCTTGAAAATGCCTGACCTGAATTGTTTACCAACAATTCCAACAAGCTGAATTCCATGCCTGTCAGACGGATTCTTTCATTCTTTCTGTATACCTGACGTCTTGCGGTATCAATCTTGATATTACCGGTTGTAATAACATTTTTGGTAACCTTTCCTGACGGAGTAACCATTTCTCTGTTATTTGTACGTCTCAATACAGCTTTAACACGAGCTTCCAATTCTTTCGGGCTGAAAGGCTTGATTACATAATCGTCAGCACCTAATTCCAACCCTGTAATTCTTTCGGATACATCGCCCAATGCTGTTAATATGATAATCGGAACATCTGATGAACGTCTGATTTCACGAGTTACACCGTAACCATCCATCTTCGGCATCATAACATCCAATACCACTAAATCAGGATTATATTTATTAAAAGCAGTAACGGCTTCTTCACCGTCTTGCGCAGTATATACATCATAACCTGCCATTTTTAAACGAGTTTCAAGAATTCTTCTGATACTTGCTTCATCGTCAGCCAAAAGAATACGTTGGCGATCCTCAGTTTCATTCGGCATTTCCACGTTTTCTGTCATAGTCTTTTCCTTACTTACTTTCATTAACTTACATAATAAACTTTTATGAAAAATATTAATTTTTATATATTTTTCTTTAGATTTATAACATTATGTTACACTAAGTAACAAAAAATTGCAAGGGGGTAAATGAAAAATTTTGTCTCTGTTCTTTTTCGCTAAAACCCACTATTCTCTGGGGTTTTTAAATTTTTGAAATTTTTTCTTCGACAATTTTTCTGAACTTTTCAAGGTCATCTTTTGTGTCAATTCCTACAGGAACAAAATCCACAACATGTGTTTTTATCTTCATGCCGTTTTCCAAAGCCCTAAGCTGCTCAAGGCTTTCTGTCTTTTCTAAGGGAGTTTGCGGCAAAGTCGTCATTGCTTCAAGAGCTTTTCTCTTATAGCCGTATATTCCCAAATGACCGTAAAACGTTGCTATGCCCTCATTTCTTTCATACGGAATTTTGGAACGTGAAAAATAAAGTGCAAATCCGTCGTTATCCACAACACACTTGACCAGATTCGGATTTTCTGCCTCGACAGGTGTTATTTTTCTTATCAGAGTAGAGATATCAGCCCTGTCATCCTCTTTCACATTTTTTATAACAGCATCAATACTTTCTGCTTCAATTAACGGTTCATCCCCCTGAAGATTACAAATATAAGCTATCTCCGGATGTCTGGATGCAACCTCCATAATTCTGTCAGAGCCACACTTATGGTCCGCGGATGTCATCTCGGCAACCCCTCCGAATCCGATGACACAATCATAAATCCTTTTATCATCGGTCGCAACGATAACCATATCGGCTGACTTTGCCTGCAGGGCCTTTTCATAAACCCACTGAATAACAGGCTTTCCTGCCACAACCATTAACGGTTTACCTTCCAATCTTGTTGAACCGTATCTCGCCGGTATTATTATCGCTGTTTTAGTCATTACCTCTCCTTACCACAAATGATGTCCACTGATCCTGTTTAATTTCTTCCACAAGCTCTAAGCCGGCTTTTTCATAAGCATCAATTACCATTTGTCTTTTTTCATCCAATATACCACTTAAAGACATCATTGCGCCATTTTTCATAATATTTTTTAAATCCGGCATGATTTCAGTCAGAACGAAATGCAAAATATTTGCCACAACAAAATCAAATTTGTCGTTGATTTTATCGGCCGAGCCAAGTTCAAAAACACACTCGACGTTGTTTTTAAGGGCATTTTCCTTTGCTACATCAATGACTGTATCATCTGTATCACAACCGTAAACATATGATGCGCCAAGCTTTTTAGCCAAAATTGACAGTATACCGGAGCCCATGCCTATATCGGCAACTCTGTCACCTGATTTCATGTACTTCTCGAGAGCCTTCATACAAAGCTGTGTTGTCTGGTGAGTACCTGTTCCAAAGGCACAACCGGGTTCCAGCTTTATCATAACCTCCTCCGGCTGCGGCGAATACTCAATCCAATCCGGAACTACTGCAATCTTATCCGTCACATGAGTAACTGTCCACTGTTCTTTCCATTTCTTTGACCAGTCCTCAGACTTTTTTTCTTCAAGTGTAAACTCCCAGGAGCCAAGCTCATCTTCGGTTAGCCCTCTTGATAGAAATTCTTCCCTTGAAACATCCAAAATATTTTCTATGTCATACTGCAAGTCTTCCGGAGAATCTGAATAATCACTATGAAGGAAAATTCGCAAAGTACCTTCTGTTGTAGCAACCATTTCTAAATCCTTGTAGGTTTCCTCTGCCATGACAATACCGTCACAATCAAAGTTTTCAAAGAAAATCTCTGCAATTAAGTCCTCAATTGCCGGATTTATTTGAAGTTTCAACTCGTAATAAAAATTTTCCACTTTCAGCACAAAACTTTCAATTATTCAATAAATCTACCCATTTTACGGAATTTATCATAACGGTGATTTCTCAAATCTTCACGCGACATACCTTCAAGTTCTGACAGACCTTGCTTAATTGTCTTTTTCATTTCTTCTGCAATTTCGTCATAATCAGTATGAGCACCTCGTGTAGGTTCTTTTATTGCACCGTCGATTACGCCAAAATCTAACAAATGAGGCGCAGTAATTTTTAATGCAGTTGCAGCTTCAAGATTCTTTGCCGCATCACGCCACAGAATAGAAGCACAGCCTTCGGGTGAAATAACGGTATAATATGCGTGTTCAAGCATATAGACTCTGTTTGCGACAGCAAGACCTAACGCACCACCTGAGCAGCCTTCACCTGAAATTATCGCAATTACCGGAACTCCGAGTTTTTGCATTTCTCTGAGGTTCACTGCAATAGCTGAGCCCTGTCCGTGTTCTTCCGCACTGATACCCGGATATGCTCCCGGGGTATCGATTATTGTGACAATCGGAATATTAAATTTGTCAGCGTGTTTAAACAATCTCAACGCTTTACGATATCCTTCCGGCTGCGGCATACCAAAGTTATATTCCAAATTTTCTTTGGTTGATTTACCCTTCATTGTACCGACAACCATGACCGGCTTACCGTCCAATTTTGCCAAACCACCGACTACGGCACGATCATCCGTACCTACTCTGTCTCCGTGCATCTCAACAAAATCGGTAAATATAGCACTTACATAATCCAGAAAATTAGGTCTTTCCGGATGCCTTGCTATCTGTATTTTTTGTGTCGGATCAAGATTTGAGAATAACTCTTTTTTGTATTCTTCCGCTTCCTGTTCCAATAGTTCAATATCTTTATTTAAATCCATGCCGGACTCCAAACTCATTTTTTTCAATTCCTCAATTTTTGCCTGAATCTCTATAATCGGTCTTTCAAAATCTAAAACTGATGCCATTGCTACTTACTCCTTACTCGTGCATTGACAGGATATTTGCCAATGTATCCCTGAGGTCTTTTCTGGAAGACACAACATCAACCTGCCCATACTTCATCAGATATTCGGCTGTCTGGAAATCTGATGGCAATTTCTGTCTTATGGTTTGCTCAATAACCCTTCTGCCTGCAAAACCGACTCTTGCGCCCTGTTCTGCGACAATTATGTCACCCAAAGTTCCGAAACTTGCAGTGACTCCGCCAAATGTCGGATCAGTAATAAGATTTATATATAGCAAACCTGCCTCGTCTAATCTTGCACATGCACAAGATGTCTTCGCCATTTGCATAAGGCTCAGTGCAGATTCCTGCATTCTTGCCCCGCCTGATGAGGTTATGGCAATCACCGGAAGTCTTAATTCAATAGCTTTTTCAATAATTCTTGTAACACGTTCTCCGACGACACTCCCCATTGAACCGCCCATAAAATCGAAATCCATTACGGCAGTTGCAACTTTATGTCCTTCAATAGAAGCAATACCGGTAATGACAGCTTCATCAAGCCCGGTTTTTTTCTGAGCCGCAGCGATGCGATCTTTATATGATTCAGTATCAACAAAATTCAACGGATCTGTCGGCTTTATTTCGGAAAACATTTCCTCAAAAGAACCTTCATCAAAAAGCTGTGCAATTCTTTGTCTTGCACCTATTCTGAAATGATAATCACATACGGGGCAAACCATCTGGTTATCTTCAATGTCTTTCTTTAAAAGCTGAGCTTCACAGTGAACACACTTTGTCCACAAATCGGGGTTAGCTTCAATCTCCACTCTTGCTTCAAGAGCTCTTCGTTGTATCTGAGCTTCTTTACGCTTTTCAAACCAATCTTGTACTGTCATATTGTGTTTTCCTACTAATATCCCTTATACAATATAAATCTAATCTAACAAACATATTATACACAAAAAACAAATCGGGGCAATTTTAGTTAAGTATTTTAATATAATATTAATAATTCATATCTCTGTGCTGTTTTCTGATTTGCTCCTTTATGTCATTTGGAATATTAACATTCTGAAGTGCCATATGATATTTACGAAGGTTTCCGATATTTTCGTTTTCCTCCAGCAAATCTCTTTTTGGCCCTTCTTTAACATTATCTTTTACTTTTTCAAACTCTGTTTTTGCCTGTTTTGAAATGATTTTTGCAACAACATCATCTATATCGCTTCCGCTAACATTGTATTTGGAGGCAATTTCAGCAACCGTTTTCCCCTGAGGAAAGGTGTAAAGCCAATTTATTGATAAGCGATCTCCTGGGCCTACATGCATAACACCTTTTTGGTGCGGAGTGTACATAATATCGTTTTTAAAAGGACTATGCCCAAGCCCGATTGCATGACCTATTTCATGCAATATTGTATGGTAGACCTCGCCTTCATCCATATAATCAGCGTGAACAAGACCTTCCGTCAGCCCTATTGAAACTTCTGCACTGCCCAGCCTGTTAAATTTATCATACTGGAAATAGCACATGCCAAGCGCTTTACGCTCAACTCTTTTCCATTCGATATTAACCTGAGAATCATAAAGACTATTTACAATTACAAAAGATACTTTTCCGTTAGAAACCTTTTGCCACTCGTCAAGAGCCCTTTTTACCAAGCCCCTGTATTTCAAGTCCTGACCTTTCTTTGAATAGAAATTCATAGGGGAAATAAAAACCTTCAACGGCATACTAATCCACCTGACTAATCTGCCGCCTTTTACTGACTCTTGTAAATAAGTTTTCTTATCCATATTTTTATTGTATAATAAAACTCAGGATTAGAAAAGAATATTACAGACTTAAGGAGAGTATATTATGGGAATGAATTTAATGAACATCATGAAACAGGTTCAGAATGCTCAAAAAAGAGCAGAACTCGCACAAAAAGAACTTGCAGACCTTGTAATAACAGGAGAATCTGCAGGAGGCTTGGTTCAGGTAACCTGTGACGGACAAGGTAAATTCAAATCAATTAAGATTTCCCCTGAAGCAAAATCAGAATCAATAGAAATGCTTGAAGATCTCATTACTGCAGCGATAAATCAAGCGACAGAAAAAGCTTCTGTTGAAATGCAGGCAAAAATGAAACAAATTACAGGCGGAATCAGCATACCGGGACTTAACTTCTAATGATATACCCAAAAGCAATAGCCGCACTAATCGAGCAGTTTCAAAAATTTCCGTCAGTCGGACCGAAATCTGCTCAGAGAATGGCATTCCATTTATTGAGAATGTCTTCGGCTGATGTTGAAAATTTTGCAAAAGCAGTGATTGAAGCAAAACAAAACACACACACCTGTGAAATTTGCTTCAATCTTTCCGCTGAAAGTCCGTGCGAAATTTGTTCGTCATCCTCCCGTGACCGTTCGGTTATATGCGTTGTATCTGAGACAAAAGACCTTATTGCTATTGAAAAAACAAATGAATTTAAAGGACTTTACCACGTATTACAGGGGCTTATTTCTCCCATGGACGGTATCGGAGCTGAAGATATAAGAATCAAGGAACTTCTAAACAGACTTACGGATGACAAAGTAAAAGAGGTTATCATCGCCCTAAACCCTTCGGTAGAAGGAGAAGCGACAAGTCTGTATTTAACAAAACTGATAAAACCTTTCGGGATAAAAGTTTCCAGAATCGCATTTGGACTGCCGGTCGGAGCAGATTTGGAATACGCTGACGAAATAACCATAGCAAAAGCTATTGAAGGCAGAAGGGAAATCTAACCCCTAAAGTATTTACCCCTACTTCATTTGTGACAGGGTGTCATTGATGAACTTTTCTGCATTATCAGCATCAGCAAGCGCTTTTTCAGCTGCTGTTAAATCAACATTGTTTTTGACCTTTGAATCCGGTGAAGGAATATAAGTTCTGTACGGTTCGGGTGTTGCCTGAGTTTGTCCGTTGCCATCAACTATCGTTGTTGTAGTGTTATTAACAACGGTACTGTTTTGACCTACATTGGAATTTGGATTCGGCACATATCTTTGTCCGCCGTTATTTAATTCCTGCTGAGCAACGCCGCCTTCCGGAGGATATTGTCCGTTCAGAGTCATTTTTACATAGTTAGTATCAGGATATGTAGTTTTATAATCCTGTACTGTCGGATGATCATTAGGTGAATTTAATGCACCCTGAAAAGCCGGTTTCCCGCTCATTGCCTGTTTGATTAAATTCGTATCACTTTTATAATCTTGTGGAGATCTCTGCTGAGCTGCGGCACTGGCTGCAACTGCCGTTGCTGCGCCTGATTGCTGAACTGTTGGTTGTGCTTGTTGAGAAGCCGGTGCTACATCCTTTTCTTTTTCTTCTTCATCTTCATCCAATACCGAGTGAGTCGGACGACCAAAGATAGCATGACAACCTTTCGTTGCAGCTTTTACAAGGAACGGTACGACAACTCCCATTACAAGCCAAATTCTCAACGGTACACCGATAAGATTACCGTTTTTAATCTTACGTAACCAGTTCAGGTTCCATTTTGCAGTCGATTTGTATGGTTTTATTCTTTCATTACCAATATTTATAATTTCACCGATTTTTTGAAGTAATCTTGCAAACGGATTCTTGATATTTTCTTTGCCCAAATATTTTTGATTTAAGTTTTTAACTGCTTGCTTCCAATCTTTCTTTGAAGCGAACAGACCTGCATCATTTTTTGCATTCAAGGCTTTTTCTTCCATACGATATTTTTCAATAGCGGCAGCATCCTTAAGCCCGAGATATTTAAAGCCGCCAATTTTGTGCATACCGACAATACCCAGTGTTGCACCGACAAAATATGTAAAGTCATTTACAACTCTTTCGACACCTGTCTTAAATTTTTCACCCCAAGGAGCTTTGATAGTAGCCATAACCATTTCTGCAAAGATGAAGGCCTGCAGAGCAACGACCAATTTACCGCCGCCGAATCGGTTTGTGCTGCCTTCCATAATCCAGCCCATAGCCTTTGACATAAATCTGCCAAGTCTTGATGCACCACCTTTTCCTGCAGCGATTAAACCTTTGTTACGGTATTCCGTAAAACTTACCGTTCTGCCAAACAAATGTGTTCTTAATTTACTGAATGCACCTTTTGTTTTATTTCTCCAGATGGAAACCTTCCAATCAGGATGCTTTTCAGCTAAATTAGTCCAGATTTTAACAGCTTTATCCGGGTTATCAATAGACTCGAATTTTCTGAACTCTGCAACACTTTTAAATTCGCCAAAATCTTTACATTTTAATTTTTCAGCATATTTTTGCAGCATTTGCAGACGTTTTGAATTTTGAGTCTGTTTAAGTAATTCCGCATATTGAGGAGTGCCTTCTGCCCCGCTCAAAGCACTTTTTGCTGCTCTGTCTGCAAACCCATTAATACGTTCGATAACTTTTGCATCTACTCCCAACGCAGACAATTCTTTTTCCTGAATCATTAATTTTTTTACGTCCGGAGTTTTGCCTTTTAAAGTTTTAACAAATTCGTCAATATCTTTTTGCGATATAGCATACTGTTCAAGTTTTTGTGCATTAGTACCAATCGGTTTCAGGTATTCCTGCAAAACTTGATCAGCATCCACAGACCAAAAGCCGTACAAGCCTTTTGCCGGAGTCTTTGCAAATTTCCATTCAGGAGAAGTCGAATGATATTTTAACGAATTAATAATCTTGCTCTGTTCAGCCCATTTTGTAGTTCTTGTGTCAAACCAATCAATGAATCCGTCAATTTTTTTGCCTAACCAGGTAGCTGAGAAGCTGTCGCCGACACTTGCAACTTTTCCGCCTAAAGATTTTTCAAAATTACCGCCCATTTTTGGGTTAATTTTATCCATTAACTGAGCAATACCATACCAAATTGCAGTTCCTATGCCCAATTTGGCAAGCGGATTGTCACCTTCAGAGGCTTTTACCCTGTTTGAAATATAGTTATCCGTCGCAGCCTGTTTCAATTTTTCCTGATCAACAGGAATACCCTGCATAGGTGTTGTCACAACTGTCTGCTGAAAATTTACCGGTTTATTGTTCTGTATACTTGGTATATTTAAGCCATTAATTGAGTCTGCCATTCATTACTTCCTATTTTCCCTACAAGTATATAAAAACAATTTTTTTCTATTATTTGCCCAAAATTAACATTTCGCTACCCATATATTACGAAATGTAACAAAAATTATTAACTTTGAAATTCAGATACGAGTATATACTTTATATATACAAGAGAGTTAAATGAGAGAGAGATAAATTATGGCAGTTGCAAATTTAAAAAAACTGGACAAAAAATTACAAGATATGTACAAAGATCAGGTTACAACAACCGTCGCTGTACAACCTGAACCTTTCGTTGATAAATCAGAACTCTTGTTTCAGCAAATGAATTTTATTGCAGCTTATAACAAACAAATGCTGCACATAGCATAAAAGATTTTTATTTATTGTATATTAACTCCAATTTAATTTTTCCCCTACAAATTTTATTTCCCCGATATCTGAGATGTCGGGTTTTTATTTTATTAAAAAATCATGTTATAATATATATTACTCAGTACAGGTGTTAATTTTGTTCCTACATTTATTATAAAAGGGAGAGTTAACTCCTAGGCATTGAAGTATACCCGCCGATTTCTAATCGCCAGCGGGAAACGGATTAGTCAGGGTGCTCACCCACCTGCGAGTTCAGCAGGTAACAAAATCCGCCTGTACTGAGCTTTTATTTGCTCTTTATAAATTGCCCCAACCCCACAAACATGGTATAATGTTTGAAAAGTATGGGTATGTGAATGCAAAAAATTTCGGCTTTAGTTTTGACAGATGAATTTTCAACTTCGGAAGTTATCAAATTGTACCTTAGTGAATTTGATAATATTGAAGTTTTGCCGGACATGAACGACTTTGGAAAAATCATTGATACCTTTAACGAGACTCACAATCAGTCCGTTTTTATAATTGATATATCTCAAAGAGAAAAAGAAAAAATTGAGCTGATGCACAATATTGCATCCCAATGCAAAAACTGCAGGATTCTTGCCCTGTCGGACAACCCTACAATAGAACTTATCATTGATATTATGAGAGCAGGAGCAAGGGAATTTATCCCCGTTCCCATAATCAAAAATGAATTTTTAGAAGCCGTTAAAAAAATTATTGAACAGATTGAAGAACCCAAGCACACTAACAAATGCAAAATTATTTCAATCTTCTCTAATAAGGGAGGAATGGGAAAAACTTCACTGGCAAGCAATTTGGCGCTGGAGCTTGCAAATATTTCAAAAGAAAAAGTTGCATTGATTGATATGAACTTTCAAATGGGTGACATAACAACGTTTTTGGACTTAAAGCCATCTTTTAATATTTCATATATGCTTGAAAATATTGATAAAATTAACGAAATATTCTTGCTCAGCACACTTGAAAGATACAAAAATACAAACCTTTATATTTTGGCAGATCCACCATATTTTAAACAGGCAGATAATATTCAGCCAAAACAAATTTCAAAACTGTTTAATATTCTAAAAGATACATTTTCATACATTATAGTGGACGCCGAATCGAGTTTTGACGGGAAAAACATCGCAGCACTTGACCAATCGGATATGATAATGCTTGTAACTTCGGCAAATCTTCCGGCACTGCGCAACACTCAAAGATGTCTGGAATTGTTTGGGAAACTAGGATACGACAAAGAAAAAACACAAATTGTCGTCAATCGCTATATGGAAAATGACGAAATAAAAGAGGCAGATATTGAAAAAGTCCTATCCAGAAAAATATACTGGAAGGTTCCGAACAATTATTTTGCAATAATGTCAGCAATTAACAAAGGTGTGCCTGTCAGCACGGCAAACAGCAACAGCAATCTTGCCCAAAATTACAGAGATTTGGCACAATATATTTGCGACAACCTCTACAAACAAAACATAATAGATAAATTTGAAAATATTTTACAACAATCATAGAACAGGAGAAAAAATGGGATTAGCAGAAAGATTTAAAAACAGACTTGCACAGAAAGACATCTACTCCAAAGCGGAAGAAACTTCAAAATCGGTACCCACACAATATATGACAACCACGCAACCTAAATATGAATATGAAGATATTGAAGCTAAAATTATTGACAAAATAAGAAAAACTCCATATTGGAACGAATATTCAACCCAAAAACAAGAGAGCATGATAAACTCATACATTGATAAAAAACAAACAACAGATAATCCGATTTCCCCAACAAACAGAAAAGAACTTATTGATAATATAATGATTTTATCAAAAAACAGATAAAAAACAGGGCGAATTTTTTAATCAAAAAATTCGCCCTGAATATATAGTCTACTGTTTAAATATTCTCAAATTCTTCTTTATTTTCCAAAGCTTCTATTTTGGATTTATAAACACCGATATAGTTTTCTGTTGCCGCATTTGCAATCATAGTATTTACATACATCTGTAAAGTTGCCAACAAAGCACCCAAGATAACAACTATTATCACTGTTGCCGAATTATAGACCATAGATGATGATTCAGCAGCGGAAGCATCTCCTGCAGCGGCTAACACCAACAACGGCAAGGCTACTACAAATACAATTACATTAAGTATTCCCATCGGAAAACTTGCAACAATCGCAACGAGCCAGAATTTTGCAAATACTATAATTGTATCTTTGAATGCAACCTTCATATAGTTTGCTAACGTGAGCGGATTGTACAAATAGCCCTGATTTCCGTATTTTACATATTCAACAATGATATAATTATAGAACGGCAATACAAGTACGCATAAAGCCAATATTACCATCATTGCAACTAAAAAGCCGAGTATCGCAATAATAATTCCAGAAGGATCTTTCCCTCCTCCAATTAATGGTAAAAACGGCAAGGCAAGGATTGCAACAAATACAAATAAAAAGTATAATCCCCAAACAATTGTCAGTGGTAAAATTTTTACACCTTCCCAAAGCATTTCCAAATTAACCTGCGGGATACCCGTTTCACCCATCAATCTGTCTTCTGCAAAACGTATAGAATACCCAAGCAGCCATATCATTGGAACAATTGAAAGAGCTAAAAGCGCCAAAACTGCTATTCCTACTATTATCATAACCTGAGATGGTGTGTCTTTATCCATAAGCGATGCCACGCCGGAAAGCAATGCCGGCAGAATGAACAAAGACACCAAAGCCCAGTGCTTTGCCGCTATACCTTCGCCTCTATAAAGGTTTTTAAAACTTTCTATAATCTTTTCCATATAACCCTCCTTAAATTACAAGTAATCTTATCATATTTTTGGCTGCATTACAAGAAACACCGATAAAAATCATCCAAACCTATGGGTATAGAATTAATACTATTTTGTAATAAAATAATATTATGGAACACAGAGAATTCAAAATATGTTCTAAATATAAACCGGCAGGGGATCAGCCAAAGGCAATTCGGCAATTAACCGATGGATTAATCAAGGGCTATGATACCCAAACACTACTCGGGATAACAGGCTCGGGGAAAACCTTCACTATTGCCAACGTTATAGAACAAATCCAAAAACCGACACTGATTATTGCACACAACAAAACGCTTGCCGCACAACTGTATAACGAATTTAAAGAACTTTTCCCCGATAATGCGGTTGAATATTTTATAAGTTACTACGATTACTACCAACCTGAAGCATATATTCCAAGAACCGATACCTATATAGAAAAATCATCCTCAATAAACGAAGAAATAGACAGACTCCGACATAATACTACCAGAAGTCTTTACGAAAGAGATGATGTAATTGTTGTTTCTTCCGTAAGCTGTATATACGGTTTGGGCTTACCCGAAAACTATTTTAAAGGCTCCACCGAAATAAATGTAGGAGATGAAATAAACAGGGATGATTTATTAAAATATCTCGTCAAAGTAAGGTACGAAAGAAACGACCTCGAGCTTAAAAACTCCACCTTCAGAGTAAGAGGGGATATAGTTGAGCTTATGCCGGCTTACGAAAAATGTATAACAAGATTTTATTTCTTCGGTGATGAAATTGAAAAAATAGTGATAATAGACAATGTTTCCGGGGAAATTCTTGCAACTCCCCAATCTGTTGTTATTTATCCTGCCGTTCACTATCTTTCTGATGATGAAGATGTTGAGGGAACAATAGAGCTGATAAGACAGGAATTACAGGAAAGACTTATACAGCTCAACAACGAAAATAAACTCGTTGAAGCTCAAAGACTGGAGCAACGGGTAAAATATGATATTGAAATGATAAAAGAAATGGGCTATTGCACCGGAATAGAAAATTATTCAAGAATAATTGAACGCCGTCCGAAAGGCTCGGCACCGGCAACTTTACTTGATTACTTCCCTGATGATTTTCTGACAGTAGTTGATGAATCTCACGTTACCCTGCCGCAGATTAAAGGTATGAGCCACGGAGATGCAGCAAGGAAGAAAGTTCTTGTGGATTACGGCTTCAGACTTCCTTGCGCAAAAGATAACCGGCCGCTTACGAACGAAGAATTTTACGGCAAAGTAAAACAAAAGATATACATTTCAGCAACCCCTGCCGAATTTGAAAGGGAAAACTCAGAGCAAATCGTTGAACAAATTATCAGACCGACAGGTCTTTTGGATCCAAAAGTTTCAGTACGTCCGATAGATACACAGATTGAAGATCTTAAAGCAGAAATTAAAAAACGTGCAGACAAAGATGAAAGAATACTTATTACAACGCTGACAAAACGGATGGCAGAAGATTTAACCGATTTCTTCATTCAGGAAGGAATACGTGTTCGCTATCTTCACAGCGAAATACAGTCTATTGAAAGGGTTGAAATATTAAGAGATTTGCGGCTTGGAGAATTTGATGTCCTAATCGGGGTTAATCTGTTAAGAGAAGGACTTGATATACCGGAAGTTTCACTCGTTGCGATTATGGATGCCGATAAAGAGGGCTTTTTGCGTTCAGATACCAGTCTTATTCAGACAATCGGACGTGCTGCAAGGAATTCATGCGGCGAGGTCATAATGTATGCCGACAAAATAACAGAATCAATGGACAGAGCAATAAAAGAAACAGAGCGCAGACGTAAAATTCAGCTTGAGCATAACAAAAAATACGGAATAATTCCGCAAACTATCAAAAAGCCGATTGAAAATAATTTACTGTCACTTGTTGCAAGTTACAGAGACTTGGAAGATATTGTTGCTGAAGAAATGGTAGATTTGGGAATCGAACAAAAAGACCTTCCCAAACTCATTGATAAACTTGAAAAAGATATGCATAAAGCCGCTAAAATTCTTGATTTTGAACGGGCAGCACAAATTCGAGATCAGCTCAAAAAACTTCGTGAAATGAACAAATAAAAAGACCGACCTCACAGCCGGTCTTTTTAGTATATAAATTATGTATTAATGTCCGTTCATTCTTTCTGCAGCATCGTCAATTGCATTAGTTTTGTTGTAATTATCATCGTAATCTTCGTTGTTACCTTTAATTTGTTCATATGAAGCCTGAGCCAAATAATTTACAAACATTGAGAAATTGATTACGATTACAACACTTGCCATAGCCAGCATAAACCAGTGGTCATTTGGCATTTGCATATATTTATGGAAGAAATAGTAGGGCATCCAAAATACAACGGCATTAACGATTATAACCTGAGGTACAAAAAATAAAACACTTATGAAAACATCTATACAAGATTCTGATACGACAACTAAGTTATAGCCTTCAGACACTTTCAGATATTTTGCAAAAGACAAATATGAAGTTAATAAAATTGAACCTATAATACACCATACAATTATAGTAACAACCAAATTGTACTGTTCTATATTTACCGGAATTGAAGTCAAGAGTAATACAATGACATGGCCGGCAAGCGCCAGCACCAAACCTTGCGGGATCAATACCAGAAGAGATTTCAATAGTGCCCAAATGACATCCAAAGGATTCAGGGACAATACGCTTCGCTTATTCATACGTATATTATTTATGCCCTTCGTCATCTCACCCAGAAATAACACCCCGAAGATAGATGTCCAAAAGTAGAACATGCTCATATTGCCTGACATAAAAAGCTTTATGGAAAAATAAACCGGCACAGCAAAAACTGCAAGTTTTACAATAGCCAAATCTTCATGTATAGCATCTGTAAAACAATCAATAATAGAAGCCATAAAAGACCCTCCTATATTTTTAACCTTGAATTAAACGTTTAAGTTCATTTGGTTTGGAAGATTTAGCCATAGCGTCTTCCAGTGTAACCTTACCGCTTTTATACAATTCAGCAAGAGCAGATTCAAGAGTCTGCATACCTGAACCAGATGAAGTTTGAATTGTAGAATATATTTGCGCAGCTTTTGATTCACGAATCAGGTTGGAAATAGCCGGTGTAACGACCATGATTTCCTGAGCCATAACACGACCTCTCTTTGAACCGTCATCGGCTTTTTTAGGTAAAAGTGTCTGAGCAAATACCGCAACCAGAGAGTTAGCGAGCTGAACACGAATCTGTTGCTGCTGACCTTCTGGGAATACGTCGATAATACGGTCAATCGTCTGTGAAGCAGATGAGGTGTGCAAGGTACCGAATACCAAGTGACCTGTTTCTGCTGCTGTCAAAGCTAACGCGATAGTTTCGTGGTCACGCATCTCACCTACCAGAATGATATCAGGGTCTTCACGAAGTGCTGATTTCAACGCATTTGCGAATGATCTTGTATCCATACCCAACTCACGTTGGTGAATTATTGAAAGTTTTGACGTATGCACAAATTCGACAGGGTCTTCAATCGTCAAAATATGTTCTGCTCTTGTTCTGTTAATATAGTCTACCATTGCAGCCAAAGTTGTTGATTTACCGGAACCTGTAGGCCCTGTAACAAGAACCAGACCACGCGGCTTTTCAGCAATTTGTGTAACAATAGGCGGCATACCCAATTCTTCCAAATCCGGAGCCTTTGTCGCAATTGTACGGAAAGCTGCGGCATATGAACCTTTATCTTTATAGAAGTTTACACGGAAACGACCCAACCCTTCAATACCATATGAAAAGTCAAGTTCCCATTCTTGTTCCAAATGTCTTCTCTGTTCGTTTGATAACATCGGGAACAGTAAATTCTCAACATCTTCTGAGGATAACACCGGATGATCCGTACGAATCAATTTACCATCAACACGGATTACCGGAGGCAACTTACTTGAAATATGTAAGTCGGAACCGTTTCTGTCTAATAACTCTTTCAATAATTCTTCAATAATCATAAATAACCACCATTATTCTGTATAATTCATCATTGCATCATTTTCTTTAACTGCAAGTTCAATAAGCAGGTACGTCATATACGCTCCGAGAGCCACTGCTTTCGGATCAAGATTTGTCTTGTTTGCCGCTTCTATTATTGCAGTATTAACTTCCGGATTTTCATCCTTAATATAATGTATCATTTTTTTACGCCATTCAGGCATATTCTCAAAAATTTCACTGAATGCTGTTGCCGCAATCTCTTCTGATATAACAGGTAACATATATAAAGCCCTTCTTTATAATATTTGCTGAAACTATTATACACTAATTTTTAAACCATGTCTATATTTGGGGAAAAATCATTTGTTTGAAGTATAATAAACCTATGAAACTTAAATGTTTAAACCTCAAAGATTACAGAAACTGCGAGAGCTTAGAACTCAATTTTAACAAAACAAAGGCTCTTATTATAGGAAAGAACGCTCAGGGGAAAACTAATATCCTTGAGAGCATATATTTTTTATCAACCCTGAAAACTCCGAGGACTTCCAGCGTGCAGGAATTGATACGCTTCAACAAAGATTATTTTAAAATTGATGCTGAGGTAACAAAAGCAGGAACAGACATCAATCTGTCATATTCATATAACACCGACAAAAAACGGGAAATCAAAGTTAATCTCAATAAAGCAACCATTAAGGATTTTAAATCCGTTTTAAAAACAGTTTTATTCTCAACATCAGATTTACTTTTATTAAGAGGCGCCCCTCAGGATAGGCGCGACTGGCTTGACAGAGCTATTTCACAAATTTATCCGGCATATGATGACCGACTGTCAAAATATGATAAAATCAGGATTCAAAAAAACAACTATTATAAAGAATCAGCAAAAACCGGAATGGTTGATAACACTTTGCTTGAGGTTTTGAACGAACAACTGTCTGTGACAGGAAGCAACATAATCTATATTCGTCTTAAATACCTGAAAGAAATTGAACGACTGGCAAGGGAAAAACACAAAACAATAAGCGAAACCGAAAATTTGTCACTCGTGTACGATTGCAGCTTTTTGAATAATCAGGAGTATCCTGAAGTTGAAGATATTCAGCAGGAATTTAAGCGTTCACTCAACGAACGCAAGGAAGAGGAATACAGAAGATGTCAGGCTTGTGTTGGTCCACACAGGGACGACTTACTGTTTTATATAAACGGTCAGGAAGCAACAAAATATGCATCCCAAGGACAGCAAAGAACAATCGTACTTGCGCTGAAACTTTCCGAGCTTTATATGATTACCGAAAAAACAGGCGACGAACCGATACTTTTACTTGACGATGTTTTGGCAGAACTTGATGATCTCAGACAAAACTATCTGCTAAAATCAATCAACCCAAACACCCAAACGATTATCACCTCAGTTGATACCATACTGTTTGAAGATGAATTTTTAAAAGACGTCGAAATATTTAAAATTGAAGGCGGTAAAATCAGCTGCTAAGCTGTTTCACCCTCTTTTATCATCTTTGTAACTATTACGGCTGCCAACAGGCAAGCTGCACCGATATAGAAGGTGTATTCATAATGGTGATTAATATTACCATCTGATGAAATAACCGAAGCGTTAATCAACCAGCCGACCAGAGTACAAACAAACACTTGCGGACCGGCAATAAAGATATTAAATATACCCATTACAGAACCTTCCGTACCCGGTTTTATATATTTTGAAAGCATTGCAAAAGGCAGCGCACAAACACTTGCCCAGCCGATACCTGACAATCCCATCAAGCATAAAACTGCTGCCGGACTTGATTTACACAACGCAAGCCCCAAATATGCAACAATCATTGATACCATTGAAACGATATGAATTTTTTTGTTTCCGAATTTATCAGCGAGTTTTCCGATAGGAATTGCAACCAAAAAACAAACAAGATTAAAGACTGCAAGACAAATCAGAGCATAATTTTGTGCCGTATCTTTAAGGTTTTGAGCCACAGGATTTGCAGCGACATCAGGGATATTATAAACAGTGTGCATAACAAACGGTGTTACATATATCAAAAGGCACATCATACCAATCCAGGTAAAAAATTGCATTGTACAAATCTTTTTAACCTCGGGTGATAACAAGAAAAATTCTTTCATTGACTGCCAAAAGCTTTGTGATTTTTCATCATCTTTAGCAGTTATTTCATCCTGAACAGTTGATTTTTCTTTTATGGTAATACAAGTCCAAAGCATAGCGAGAGCAAAGGCAACACCTGCCATAATAAATTGTGCTGAAATTGACATTTGATAATTAAAGAAAAATTTCAACGCAGGAGCTACAACCATTGCAATAACTGAGCCTAAACCGATTGCAAGACTTATATATGAATTTGCCTGAGCGTGCTGCTCTCTTGGCACAACATCCGGCACCAAAGAACGATAAGGCCCTTGAGCAATATTTATACAAGCATCAATAACCCAAATCAATAAAGCCGCAATTAATAAGCCACCCCATGCCGGCATATTAAAATGGCACACTTTACTTATAAAATCAGAAATTCCCGCAGAATGAGGAAAAGCCCACAAAGCGAGTGCTGTAATCAACGCACCACCCAACAAATATGGTCTTCTTCTTCCAAAGCGTGATTTAGTTTTATCAGACAAAACACCAATAATCGGCTGAACGACCATACCCGAAAACGGGCCTGCGAGCCATATCAGGCTATATAATAAAGGTGATGCACCCAAACTTGATGTTACGGGTTCTGATAAGGCAATTCTCATCTGCCACGCAAACTGTAATCCCAAAAACCCCAAAGCAAAATTCAGGAAATTAATTGTAGTAAAACGTTTCAATTCTGCACTGTTCATATATTCTCCTATTTGTATAAACTATTAAACTCTTTTTATGGCAGCATCTACCAAGCCCTTAAACAACGGGTGCGGTCTGTCCGGACGTGACTTAAATTCCGGATGGAACTGACATGCAACAAACCAGTCGAGTTTTGGCAATTCCACAATTTCGGCAAGCATACCGTCCGGAGACATGCCGGAAAATACCAGGCCTGCCTTTGATAATTTGTCTATATACTCATAATTAACTTCGTATCTGTGTCTGTGACGTTCTGAAATTACATCCTTGCCATACGCTTTATGTGCTACCGTACCTTTTTTCAAGTTACAGTCATACGCACCCAGACGCATCGTTCCGCCATAACCTTTAACATGTTTTTGATCAAGCATCATATCAATAACGGGATTAGCAGGATTATCATCAAATTCTTTTGAATTAGCGTCTTCTAATTTCAAAACATTCCTTGCATATTCAATAACTGTACACTGCAATCCCAAACACAAGCCCAAAAACGGCAGATTATTTTCTCTTGCATAACGGATAACATTTAACTTACCCTCAATCCCACGAACTCCGAATCCGCCCGGAACAACTACTGCCTGAATATCGGATAAGGCCTTTTTACAACACTCATAATCCACGCAATCTTCTGAATTTATCCACTTTATATCAACCGAAGCAGCATCTGCATAACCTGCGTGTTTCAACGCTTCCACAACCGAAATGTACGCATCCGACAGCTGTGTGTATTTGCCTGCAATACCTACCTTGATTGTTTTTGACGGGTTTTTAATTCTTTCAACAAGTTTTTCCCAGGATTTTAAATCGGGCTTTTTATCTTTTACTCCAAGCATTTTTAAAGCTACCTGACAAAGCCCCTGTTCTTCAAGAGCC
>JAFYDY010000001.1 GCA_017544545.1 bacterium | reverse complement strand
GACACAAGTTCTTTCAGCTGTTCACTCAACTGTTTTTGGTAATTCATTCTGCCGGCACGTAATGCGAGATACGGAGCACCCAGATCATTCAATCTGTCTGCAACAACATCAACTGCTTTATCCATACGGGAGGCTACAAGAACGGTTTTGCCGTTCGCAACCAGGTGTGAAACAAGATTGACGATTGTCTGGGATTTACCTGTCCCCGGAGGACCTTGTACTGCAATAAGTTTTGCATTGTCCACATTTTTGACAACCCTTTCTTGTGAATCACTCAGAGCAAGCGGAGTTATCGGATAAAATTCTCCGTCACCGTCTTTTATAGGGAAAGTTTTTTCAATATTTTGGGTGTATTCATCATTTATAACACCAAGAGTTGTTTCTCTGAAAATACCGCTCGGCTTTTCTGCAATCTGTGTCAGTTCGTGCAGAACACCTGCCGTTACGGACGGACGTTTGGTGAGAATAATAGCACTTTGATAAGTTACGCTGAGTTTTTTGATTTCACCCATCGCAGCTTTTTGTTTTTGCTCCTGAATTTCATCGTCAATTATTTCATCAAAATTTTCGCCGGTTATTTGTTCATCAGATAAATCTTTTTCCGGTTCATCTTTGGTAACGTTATCTTCTTCATCGTTCAGTGAAGAATCCTGAGCGATTTCAATATCAGGAATCAAAGATTTTAATGTTGTCAGGAAAATATCCATTTTCTCTTTTGTAATCGGTACATCCGGAACTACATCCAAAATCCCTTCCAAAAACATATCAACTTCGTCATCGTCGTCGCTTTTCTTCATCAGTGCGGCTAAAGCACCTGTGTTCAATGACAAAATATTATCCTGCGGAATACAATTTATGCTGACACCGTTTCTTTCAAGGTGGCAGGGAACGTACAACAGCGGGGTTAAAAATTCGGATGCTCGTCTGGATTTGTTATTCTTTCCGACCAGAAACATATAACCGTATATCAGGTATTTATCTCTGGCAGTTGAAACACCCTGAAGCATAAGTTCTGTCAGGTTTGGATTTGAACCGTCAAGTTTTAGGTAGTCCAACCCCTGCGTCAGTAATGTTTCTTCTTCTTTCAAAAAGATCCATTTGTTATCTTTGTCGCCTTTAAGGTTTCTGAAGGTTGAACTTTTAACCTCTTCACGTACGCAATCGTGCAGATATAAGCTTAATTTTTTAATAAAACTGTTGTTGAATGCCGAATTTAGTGCTTTTGTCGCTTCCTGTAACATATTTTCCCCTTTTATTCCTTTATTTTACACTATTTTAGCGAAAAATCAATATATAAACATCATCAGTTTATAGTATTGTATGCCTTGTTGCGAGAATATAAATTTTGCTATAAAATACCTCTTATGAATATCAGGGATAAAAATCTTTATTATATCGGCGGCGTTGTCAGAGATGAAATTCTGGGCAAAAAGAGCTTTGATGTGGATTTGACATATGTCGGTGATGCAATAGAATTTGCCAAAAATCTTCCCGAAATTGAAATTGTGCAGATAAATGAACCTTTTGGAACCGTAAAAATTAAGGCTCAAGGGGAAGAAATTGATATTGCTTCAACCAGAAGTGAAATATACCCGCAAAAAGGACATCTGCCTGTTGTGGAAAAAACGGGATGTTCCCTGAAAGAAGATATTTTAAGAAGGGATTTTACGATAAATGCTCTTGCAAAATCTACTTTTAACGGTGAAATTATTGATTATACCGGTGGAGTAAAAGATATCAGTGCAAAGCTTTTGAGAGTGTTGCACGACGGGAGTTTTATTGATGATCCGACAAGAATTATAAGGGGGCTGAAGTTTTCTGTACGGTTCGGGTTTGAGCTTGAAGAACATACCAAAAAACTTCAGGAAAATTATCTTGCAAATATAAATTACGATATGTCTAAAAAACGTGTGAAAAAAGAGCTTGAAGAAACCTTCAATCTAAACAGTCAGGAAGCTTTTAATAAATTCGTAAATCAAAAAATATACAAACTTATAACTCCAAAAGATTTTGATTTGCCGAAAACTGACTTTGAAAGTTTAATTAAAAAATACGGGGCTGAAAATATCTGGATAATTTATGCCGGACAGCTGCCGGATATTGAAACTCTGCCATTGACAAAGGTTGAGCAAAAGATAGTGGATGATTACAGACAACTGAAAGAAAAAACGTATAACTCCGATTTTGAGATATACAAAAATTTTGAAGGTGTAAATTCGGAATCTGTAATAATGTTTGCTGGAGTGAATTATGATGCGGCCGTAAGATATCTTGAAAATCTTTGCAAAATCACTGTTTCAATTAATGGAGAAGATTTAAAAGCTCTGGGCATAAATCCCGGTGCGGATTATCAAAAATGTTTTGATTATATTATTACTCGCAAAATCTCCGCTCCGGATATAACAAAAGCTGATGAAATTTCGCTTGCAAAGGAATTTTTCGGACTTTAATTTTTATACATAAAATACATCATTTGGAGTATGCCAACAAAACAGAGAAATTATATACTTGCAATATGGGAGAGGCAGGTATTTATGTTAGCACGTACTTTAAAAAATAATTTAAAAGACTTGAACAATTATAAAATGAGAACAAAAGCCACTAAATTCAGCAATTTGTTTTCTTCTGAGCCGACGGCTGTAAATTCTGTTGATATTAGACAGGTATTAAGACGTGATGCGCAGCAGAAATTGATGTTTGATGAAGAAGACGAAGCCATCTTTGACGAACTATATGAAACAACAGAAGAAGAAATTGCCGAATATATCGTTGAAGATCCGGATGAAGTGCAGGTAGAATTTCCTATACAACCTGCCGTAAAGCTTGAAACGGAGATGCCTTTCTTCAAGGCTATAAATTATAAATTGGGTGGATACAAGATATTAAATAATATTTAGCACATAAATACTTATATACTAAAAGCGAACGAGAATTCTTTTTGTGGGTTCTCTTTTTATTATATTTTCGTGTTAATATAAAATTAAAAGGAGAAAGATTATGTTTCAGGTATATACATCAACAGATAAATCAGAATTATCAAAGAATTTAATAGGTGAATTTAAAGATTGGGATGAAGCAATGGATTGTGCAGAGCAGGCAATTGAAGGTAAAAAAGGTCTGCGCTACATTGTCGAAGAAACCAACGGAACAGTAAACAGTTACGGTGAACTTATTGCTTCTGTTGTTGCGGAAAGTGATTTTAACTAAGGATAATTTATAGTTTTTCAAGCAGTTTTGTATACCGTTTGAAATCTTTTCCCCATTCTTTCATAGAATTTATGACAGGCGCAAGCGTGTATCCGATATCGGTCAGAGAATATTCAACTTTTGGCGGAGTTTGGGGGTATATTTTTCTTTCAACAATTCCCAAATCTTCCATTTCTCTGAGTTTTGAGGTCAGAACTTTTTGAGTGATACCTTTTACCGATTTTTTAAGCTCGCAAAACCTTTTTGTGCCGGTTAAAAGATCCCGTATAATAAGAATCTTCCATTTGCAGCCGAGCATCTTTATCGTTGTTTCTATCGGACATTTTGGCAAGTCTTTGAAATTCATAAAACCTTAGTATCTTTTTGTAACTATTCAACATTAGTCATAATATCAGATATAATCAGGTATTGCAAGATTGTTAAGTTAAATCATTTCTTTCAGCTCGTCAGGGGTAAAACAGTGCTCTGTGACAGTTGCATAGCTATTTGGCAAAATATATTTAATATATTCATCCGTCGCTTTTTTATCAGATGTCATAATTTCTATAATTTTTTCTTTATTAAATTTTGGCAGGGGTTCGTATCCGAATTTTTTAATAAGATCTTCGCACAAAAATTTGTATTCTTTGTCAATCAAATTAAGGCTTTGTGCGAATTTCAGCGCGATACAGATTCCTTCAACGACACATTGTCCGTGGGTATATCTTTTGTATCCCGTAATTGTTTCAACAGCGTGTCCGTAGGTGTGACCATAGTTTAAAATTTTTCTCAGACCGTTTTCTTTTTCATCCTGTTCAACTACGGCGATTTTCAGCTCAATACACATTTTTATCAAATCCATAAGGGTCAGAAAATCTCGAGAAAGGATTTTTTCGTAATGTTCAGATAAGAAATTTATCAGGTGCGCTTCATTATTTGGTCTGCAGCTTTTCTCAATGAAGCCGTATTTTAAAACTTCACCAAGCCCGCTTTTATATTGTTTTTCATCCAAAGTTTTGAGGAAGTTTGTGTTTATAAATACGGCTTTGGGCTGATAGAATGCTCCTATCAGGTTTTTCCCGTATTTAGTATTAATAGCAACCTTTCCCCCGACGGAACTGTCTGTTGCGGCAAGCAGGGTTGTCGGAATTTGTACAAAATTAATTCCTCTCATATAAGTTGAGGCGGCAAAACCGGTTACATCCCCTATAACTCCTCCGCCGATTGCTATTATTGAATCTTCTCTTTTTAGTTTATTTTTTAATGCAAAATCCAGAATTTTAAAATAATTTTTTGGACTCTTTTCTGCTTCTCCGTCTTTCAGAACAAGAGTTTTCTCTTTTGGGAAATCCAAAATTTTTGAATATAATTTATAAACTTTTTCGCTAAAAACTACAATATAATTTTTATGATTAATCTCATCTGCAACGGCATTTTTCAATTCGGATAAATCGTTGTTGGTAATATATATAGGATAATTAAGCTCAATCCCTTTGATATTTACGGACAGATTAATCATTTTCAAGCTCCAATACTATTTGTTGTGGTGTTTTGTTATCTGTTATGATTGTTTTATGTGCTGATAAATAATTTTTTTCTCTCTTGCTTAAGAGTTCTGTAATTGTTTCTGTGTTCATTCTACCATGAAGTAGCGGTCTTGTGGTATCGTTTTTTATTCTTTCCAAAATAACGGCAGGAGAAGTTTTCAGGTAAATTACGAAAGAATTTTTCAGTAAAAATTCTCTCACCTTTTCGTTTTCAAACGCTCCGCCTCCAAGAGAGATTACTCTGTTTTCAGGTTGAAAACAGGTCATAATTGTTTGTTGTTCAACTTCACGAAAATATGCTTCTCCTTTGGTTGAAAAAATTTCGGAAATTTTGGCATTTTCCCTTTGTTCAATTATTGAATCAATATCAATAACCTCAAGATGTTTATCTGCCGCAAGCATTGTTGCTACGGTAGTTTTTCCGCTTCCCATCATACCGGTTAAACAAATAGTTTTCATATTTGTATAATAACCTAAATTCAAAAAAATACAAATTTTATTAAATATTTTGACTTAACGGTATGTTATTGTATTATTAAGAAAAGAGGGAGAAATTATGTTTAAAAAAATATTGACTGTTATGCTGCTTGTGCTCTTTGTGTGCTGCGGCTGCGGAAAGAAAAAAGAAGAAATTACCGCAAATGATTTAAATGAAATAGTAAAAAGAGATGTTATAACGGTAGGGGTAAGAACAGATGCTTATCCGTTCGGTTATCTCGACAAAAAAGGTCATTACAAAGGTTACGATCCTGCGATAGCAAGAGTTATAGCACGTGGTATATTAGGTAGTGACAAGAAAGTTAAATTTGTTACTGTAACTGCTTCTGACAGAATGATGAAATTGTATTCCGGAGATGTTGATATGGTAATTGCAACAATGTCAGTAACTCCAAAAAGACGTCAGCTATTGGATTTTTCCGATCCGTATTATGTTGCGGGCCAGGCATTACTTGTTAAAAAAGGAAGTAAAATACGTACTTTGCAAGATCTGAACAAGAAAAGAGCGATAATTGTATTTGGCTCAACAAGTGAAAACAGTTTGAGAACAGCCATGCCGACTGTAGGTATAATAGGTTATAGAACATATGCCGAGGCTTATAAGGCACTGAAGCAGGGTAAAGGTTCTGCAATTGTTTCTGACGATACAATCTTATTGGGTATGGCACTAAAGGATCCTACGGTTGAACTTCTGCCAAAACGCTATACAAAAGAGCCATATGCTGTAGCATTCAGAAAAGGTCCCGAATCAAAAGACTTAATCCGTGCGGTAAATTTCATTATTGAATCCGAAACCAAAAACGGAAATTTAAAAAAACTCAGAGAGAATTATAATATTAAATAGCTTGATTTTAAGAGGAAAAGAGGCAGACTTAAAGTCTGCCTCTTTTCGCAGGTAAATTTTTGTTACAGTATGTATATAATTATGATATACGCAAGACATAACGCAAGGCAATCCTCTAATTCAAAATATCTTTATTAAGTTACAGGGGATATATTTATAAAATTATTGGAGGATATGAAAATGGGACTTATTTCAACATCATTTAGGCTTCTAAAGACTTGGGGGGCTAAGGCAGCTAGTAAGCATTTGTATCGCAACACTCTTAAACCTGCTATTAAATTTGCGGCTAAACATCCTGTAGGGACAGCAGCTGTCGGAACAGGTTTAGTATTAGCGACAGGTGCAAGCATTTTTGCATATAATAAATTTCACTCAGACGATGACCAAAAAGCTGAAGAAGCAAGAAAGTTAGAAGAAGCAAAGAAAGCTGAAGAAGCTAAGAAAGCCGCAGAAGCAAAAAAAGCTGAAGAAGCTAAGAAAGCTGTGAATAAACCGGCAGTAACCGATACTTTGGCACAAAACAAACCGACAGTGCCTGATACATTGGCACAAAATAAACCAGCATTGCCGGATTCAGTAAAACAAAATAAGCCTGAAGTACCTGATACATTGGCACAAAATAAACCAGCATTGCCGGATTCAGTAAAACAAAATAAGCCTGAAGTACCTGATACTTTGGCACAAAACAAACCGGAATTGCCGGATACTGTAAAACAAAATAAACCGGAAGTACCTGATACATTGGTACAAAACAAACCGGAATTGCCGGATTCTGTGAAACAAGATAACCCGACAGCAGAACAGTTGCTTGATGAAGCGATTGCAAAAATAAACGAAGCAAAAGAAAAATTAGCTCAGCAAAAAGCAGACGAAACAGAAGAAGTCAAAGAAGCAGAAAAGGCTGAAGAAAAAGAAGACGTTAAGGAAGCTGAAAAGGCTGACGAAGCTGAAAAAGCAGACGAAAAAGAAGACGTTAAGGAAGCAGAAAAAGCTGATGAGGAAGAAAAGGCTGAAGAAGAAGCTGAAGAAAAAGCAG
>JAFYDY010000077.1 GCA_017544545.1 bacterium | reverse complement strand
TTCCCCTATTTTTTAGGGGAAGGAACGCATATTAACTGTTATTACGAGCATTACGCAATAATGCGTAGTAAATTTATTATTAATGTGATTGTGATTCTTCTTTTAGTCGCTCGCAATGACATAATACATTTCCCCCACCCTTAAAATTTGTGATATAATCAATTTATGAATGAGAGTCAAAAGGTTAGTTTTACAACTCAGAATAAATTAATTATTTTCGGTCTTGTATTGAGTACGCTGGTTATTATGGCAATTGCCGTGTTTTCAACCATCAATATTCAGCGCAATCTCAACGAGGGCTACCAAAATTTTGGTCAGGTCATTTCAAAAGTCTTGGCAATAGAAAGTGTTGAAATAACCAAAGATGTTCCCAAAAAGCAGGTTGCCAAAGTATTAAAAACTCACTCTGATTCTATTTTGAAATCTCATAAAGATATTTTATTTATTGAATTTCGTGATGCAGACGGAAAACTTATTTATAAAACACTGAACAAAAACCCCGAAAAATCAAAAAGCCCGAATATATCTGTATCTTCGCCAATGAAAGATACCGTAAATAATTCAAATTTGGGCTCTGTTACGGTTGGCTTGTCCGGAGATGTTACGGGCAAAATTTCATCTACCACAAGAGCATCAATTCTGTTTGTTTTCATTATTGTATGGCTTGTGTTTGCCTTTGTAATACTTATAAATACCTACCTCATAACACGTGAGCTTCGTATTTTAAGAAACGGTGTTAAGAAAATTTCTTCAGGTGAATTCGGTTACAGAATTGAAGGAAAAGATGTCAGTGAAGAAGTTCAGGAATTATTTAACGCCTTCAATGATATGTCACTGAGATTAAATTTGTATGATGAAAAAAATATTGAACAATTAACCTTAGAACGCAACAAGTTAGAAGCTGTTCTGATGAGTATTGTGAACGGTGTTGTTGTATGTGATGAGAACGATAAAGTTGTGCTTTTGAACAATCACGCAAAGGAACTTCTTGAGCTTCAGGGTGATCAGCTTTTGGGTACGGATATTCACAACTATGTTGATACACAGGGTGAATATTGTTTTAACGATAAAATTGACGAATATAAAGAGCTTTCACTGGAGGAAAAATCCTCAAAACCTGTTGAATTCAATATCAAGATGGATGGCAGAATATTAAAATCAATTATTTCGCCAATGTTTTCCCGTAACAAAGATTACGTGGGCTATATCATTGTTCTGATTGATGTTACAAGGGAAACCGAAATGGATATGATGAAATCACAGTTTATTTCAAATGTTTCTCACGAACTCAGAACTCCGGTCACCGTTTTGAGAAGTTACATTGACACCCTGTATAACTATGGCAACGATTTTGACTATGATACCCAAAAAGAATTTATAGGAACACTGAACACCGAAATTATTCGCTTAAATCAAATGGTCAATGATATCCTTGATTTTTCAAGACTGGATTCAAATGCCGTACTTGAAAAAAGCGAAAATGATATCTCTCAGCTGGTTGATGCTTGTGTTTCGCAGGTTCAGGTGCTGCTGAAGGAGCATAATTTAAAAATTGATGTTGAAAAAGATGACGATATTCCGCAATTGATGATAAATTATGATGCTATTTCAAGAGCTTTGACAAATTATCTTTCAAATGCAATAAAATATGCGCCGCAGGATTCAACAATTAAAGTCAGATTGTATAAGGAGCCGGACAAAAACAGTGTTACCGTAACTGTCAGAGACGAAGGTATCGGTATTGCTCCGGAATTTCAGAAGAAAGTTTTTGAAAGATTTTACAGAGTAGAAAATAATACCCACACAGTCAAAGGCACAGGTCTTGGCCTGCACCTTGTTAAAACAACTATTGAAAAACACCATCACGGAAACGTTTTTGTTAAATCTCAGCCAAATCAGGGTTCAACCTTTGGTTTTTCACTGCCGATAGATGTTTCCGAATTTGAAGGTGAAAATAGCGATCTGGTTTAAATTTTATTCACTGATATATACGTTTTTCGCATAAAATTCTTTGAATTCCAAAAAATCTATCTGGAAATTTCCGTCGATATCAATTTTATCAAATTCATCAGAAAGCTCCTGGATTTTAAGCATGATTGAATCCGGACCTTCTGCATCAAGGCTTTCAAGATCCTTTTCGTAGAATTTTATAAAGTGAATCATCCATTCATTTTTGGTAATAAAGTAATTTTTATCGGTATCTATTGCCAAAAAATCGTTTGCAATTTCTTCTTCTGTCATGTTGCGGAATCCATCCGGTGCTTCTTGTCTGGTTGATACAATTAACATTTTTCTCTCCTATATTGCCATTATAATACTTTTTATATTCAAATCTTCAATTTTTTCCAAAGCTTCGGATTTATCTTCAGAGGTCAAAGCTTCCATTTGCTTTAATATTTCCAAAGCCCGAAGAACTATTGTCGGATTTTCGGCCGATAATAGTGCTCTGACCAGAGCTTCGTTTTCTGTAAATTCTAACGCTGTGTATACAAACAAACTGTCGGGTTTGATTTCTTCATCAGCAAGGGGATACAACTCGCCGAGATTAACAGTTTTGAGTAATTCTTTAATATCTTTGATTTCCTGTTTTGTGTCTTTTGTTTCGTCAAAAAGATATTCATCATTCTCCGTCAGAGTTTCGAATTTATCCTGAGCGTTCAGTAAAACCGTTGCTGTTTGGGATGTTTTGGGCTGTCTGATTAAAGTTTCAAGAAATTCGTACAATTTGAAATCAAAGACTTGTGAAAGTCCCAAAATTTCACCCAAACCGTTAATGATTAGATTTATGACATAAAGACAATCGGTTTTGTTCTTGTCATACAAATCAAAAATATTGCAAAGATAAGGCAATTCGCCTGCAATGTTTTCTGCGAAAGCCGATTTTTTCATAGCTTCAATAATTTTGTCAGCGGCAGATTTATCTGCATAAGAAACAAGAAATTTTACGGCCGAAAGTCTTGCAAAATCATCGTCTTCATCAAGCATATGTAAAGCTTTTTCATAGCTTTCTCTGTCACCCATTGCGGCAAGCGAAGATGCACAATTTGAGCTCAGAGCAGGGTTTTCATCAAAAGAGTATTTGTTCAAAAATTCTATCGCCAGCGGATCTTTGATGTATGAGAAAAATTTTGCACAATATGTTTTTTCATCCTCCGTTCCGTTTTCAAACAGGTCAAGCATTTTGTCCGTCAAATCCTCGTTGGCGTACTTTGTCAAAACAGAAACAATAAAATCCTCATACGATGGTGAATAATATTTCAAAAAACTGATTAAATTCAGATAATTTCCTTCATTGCAGTTTTTTTCAAGACGGTTTGCCACATTTTGTTTCACAAAATCAAAAAGAAAATCGTCACTTTCAACGAGTTCTTTGAAAAGCTCCACATCAGGAGTATTTATAAGATTTCGTGCAACTGTCTCAAAATCATCCGGATTTTTTGAAGTTAATTTTTTTAGCCTATCATTCATGTATTGATTGTAGCATATTTTCTGCAAAAAAGCCATAATAAAAAGGTGCGCTTTTGCGCACCTGAGGTTATACAATAATAATTATTTTAAATATCCGATATTGTTCGTCATGGTCGTTTTTTCAGGTTCGGATTGAGTCTTTTCAATAGGCTTTCCGTCTTCGCCGAGTGCCATTCTGAAACCGAAGGTTAAGGCGACACCTGTTTTACCGCCATTGCGAACCATAGCCTGACCGTATGCGGAATATTTGTCATTCCATAGTTTCTGGACACCGAGGCCATATTCTACGTATGGTCTTGTGTGCATTTCAGGTAATTTTATTCCGTTTGCCGTTGCTTCTGTTCTGTTTATCAAGTTCCACATCATACCGACAGAAGCGTACGGCTGCCATCCGTTTTTGCTGTTTCCGATTAATTTAACAGAAGGGTTTAACTGAATTGTGTGCATAGGATCAGAATCTATTCTGACGCCTGCTGCGTTGGTGTAATCAAATACGTTAATCATAGAATATGCTACAAACATTCTTGGCTGAACAATGAATTTACCGTCTGCAAATTCAAAGTTGTAGCCACTCTTTGAGCCGATACCTGTCATTAAGGCTGCCATATCTTCTTTACCGTACATTGTGTCTGATTCAGCACCGGCTGCACCGACTGTTGCTGTTAATGCAGTCCAGAAGTTTCCTTTATAGAAGGTTTCGGTCAAGCCAACCAAGCCGCCGTTTAAAGAAGTATCAACACCTGAATATTTCAGTTGAGCGCCGTTATATCCGACATAGGCTGTTCCGACATTATACCAGCCGCGTTTTAGTTTGTGGATGTTTGAGTCAAAACCTATCAAGGTGCCATATGATATAGTATCGACTTTTGGTCCGTTTTTAAGATCAATTTTTTCAAAAACGGAATATGGTTTTACCCATACGGATTTATTTTCGTGCGAATAATCAAGGTGGTTTCTGTTTCCGTCAAAATCTGTAGATAGTGCGTAAACGTTTTCGTGAGTTTTTGCAAATCTGTCCATAGATGACAAATTCATAAACGTATCACCGTGTTCAAAGGCAAAACTCAGTGCCTGATTCATTGTTGTAGCGGCACCTGCCTGAGCTGCGGCAGGAGAAGCCAAAACAGCAGGGTTGAACTGAACTCCGATAGGTACCGGTTCGCCACCTGACGAAGTGTGTTTGCTAAATACAAAATATCCGGCATCATCTCTGTTTTCGTATGTAATGTCGTATCTGTAAATCGGTGCAAAAGCAGTTGTTTGATATTTGTTGTTGGTATATCTGCCAATTCTTCCGACTTTTGAAACAACGTGATCTTTTAATCCCTTTTCTGCGAAATAGATATCGGTTGTATCTTTGGTTGCATCAGATAACAGATTCATTCCGACAACATTAAGCTTTCCTTTATGCTGGCCGTATTCTTTGGCAGTAAATCTATCCATTTGTGAATTTGCAAGGTCAACATCGGCAACAAAGTTTGTATCGCCGTTAACAGTTAAGTTGTTAAGTGCAGAAATGCCGACTTGATTATTTATCATATTGAAGGTACCTGAATTAAGTGTCAGGTTGTT
>JAFYDY010000076.1 GCA_017544545.1 bacterium | reverse complement strand
GCTTTGCCCCTTTAACTAATTTACAACAGCTGTTATTTATTGTATAATAGTCCTGAAATGTTGAAGAGGGAAAATAAAACAGATGTAATAGTCGTTGGTGCAGGTCCTGCGGGAATTGCGTGTGCAATTACGCTGGCTCGTGCAGGGCGTGAAGTCGTTTTGATTGAACGGGGAATGTTTGCAGGTGCTAAAAATATGTTTGGCGGTGCCGTTTATACCAATGCAGTAAAAGAAATTTTCCCGAATTTTGAGACGGAAGCCCCGCTTGAAAGACGTAACATTGAACACAATTTTGCTATCTTAGGTGAAGCAGATTCAACAACAATAACTTATCGCAAAAACGACAATGTCAGCTACTCTGTTATTCGCGGCAAATTTGATCGTTGGATGGCCGAAGAAGCTCGCAAAGCAGGAGTTTATCTTGTAACAGAAACTGTTGTAAAAGAGGTTATCAAAAAAGGCAGAAGGGTCGTCGGCGTAAAAACCGAGCTGGAAGAATACTATGCAGATGTGGTTGTTTTGGCAGACGGTGTAAATTCGCTTCTTGCACATCAGATTGGTTTAAGAAAAGATATAGATACAAAAGATGTTGCCCTCAGCGTAAAAGAAGTTATAAAGTTAGACAAAGACATAATAAATCAGCGATTCGGCTTAAAAGATGACGAAGGTGCAATTGTAGAAATCTTCGGCGGTTCAATGCTCGGTATGCTCGGGTTAGGGTTTATGTATACTAACGAAGATTCCGTAACGATAGGTTTGGGAATTACCTTAAATGAGCTTGTGGAAAACAATTACAGACCGTTTGAGCTTTTGGAAAAATTAAAACAACATCCGTCGATTTCAACTTTGATTGAGGGCGGAACATTAAAAGAATATTCTGCACATATGATTCCTGAAGGCGGCTATAAAAAAATTCCGCGACTTGTGGATGACGGGGTAATGGTTGTCGGCGATGCAGCGATGCTTGTGAATAATCTTCACTGGGAAGGAACAAATTTAGCCTTAATCAGTGGAAAACTTGCTGCAGAAACGGCACTTGAGGCATTAAATACCGGTAATTACTCAAAGAAAATTCTTAAAAATTATGAAAAAGCTCTGAAAGAATCTTTTGTTATAAAAGATATGCGCACCTATCGTGATTTGATGGATATTGCACACGAAAGAAGAAAAGCGTTTTTCTCTTACTATTTCAGGAAAATAAACGGGTTTTTTGAAATGTTTACTTCTGTTGATGGCACCCCGAAAAGAGAAAATTATCACAAGTTTATAAAAAGTATTTTTACAGACAGAAAACTGTCGGAGCTGTTTAAAGATGTATGGGCTATAACCAGATTGTTGTGGAGTATTTTAATATGGAAATAGATAAAAAATTATACACATTAAAATATTCGCCTGACACGGAATCTCATCTGCACCCAAAAACAGAAGATTGCAGATTGTGCGAAGGACGTCCCTGCACATATATTTGTCCGGCAAAAGTTTATGAGTGGAATGAGGAAAAACAGGAGCTTATTGTGAACTTTGAAAATTGTATGGAATGCGGCGCCTGTCGTGTTGCCTGTGAGAAAAAGTCTTTGGGCTGGGAATACCCGAAAGGCATAAAAGGTGTAACATTTAAGAACGGATAGAAAATTATAATATCAGATTAGTTATATAAGGAGTAGAAAAATGAAAGAAGAGTATTCAAATCATTACAGACGTTGGTATGACAAAGACCCTGTCTTGTCAGAAGCTGTCAGAACATTAGAAGAAACAGATGATCAAACTCAAATCAGAGTTGCGCTTAACCTGATTAAAATTATTATTGAGCACAACATTGAAGATGAACAATTTGAGGCTGTTGATGATATTATCAGTGCTGTCGGTTCCGGTTTGGACGACAATCGCCGCGGCAGATGGTATGATATTGATGCAACTCTCAGAACAGCGATGAATATGCTTCAGAATTGTCCTGCCGATACCCAAAAAATTATTGCAAAAGAAATGGCAAAAATGGTTGTTGATCAGATTAAAAAAGATGAAGATGAAGAAGAGTAAGGTATCACAAATCTGTTAAGCAGTGAAATTTGTATAAAAGCCGGAAATTTTTCCGGCTTTTTGTTGCAATATTTAAATAAAAATTCTTTGTAAAATAAACTTAACAATTGGCAAAATATACTTGCCTTTTGTTTTGATATGACGGAGAATAGAAAAAATGGATTTGGGAAGATGCAAATTGATAATGTAACTAAATTACGAATAGATAAGGAACGATACCACAAGGAATTCCTATCCCCTAATTTAGGCACCACTATCCCGCAAAACAAGACTCGAAATTTTTATTCACAAAATAATTATCAAGATATTAAGAGACCTTTAAAGACAAATCATCAAGATTTAAGTTTTAAAGGTCTCTCTTTTATGTATAAAGAGATTTCAAAATCGTACAGTATAGAAGAATTTTATAAATTTGCAGATAAATATGTCGGCAAGATGGGCAGAGAGCTTTTTGAAGATATTACAGTTAAAAATGCTGCAAGAACTTCTGAAATGATTCAACTTGACGGTGATAAAATAATCCTGCGCAGAAAATCCGTTCCGCATCTGGCATGGGACGGGCTTATATATCCGTTTAAAATTTTGCCGATGGATATGCTCAACGGCACAGTTGAGCTTCTGGGCAGAATACCTTTTATGAAAAGCTGGTCTGACAAGGTTTTGGCAAAACCATTTTTCAAAAATATCAGACAGCGTTCAAAAATTGATGCAAAGGTCAATTCTTTACGCGGCCTGATTACCTTCAGGGATATGAAAATAAAT
>JAFYDY010000075.1 GCA_017544545.1 bacterium | reverse complement strand
TTCTCCTTTTTGACTTACATATTATTATAATCTGATTTTTACTCTTTACATTGCCTGAACGTTCTATCTTCTTTTACTGAAAAGAGAATATACGGCCATAAAACCTTTTACAAAGCCGCTGAACAAATTGCCTGAAAATTCCTTAGTCTTTGTAAGTGCAGTAGCAATTCCGGATTTTACATTTCCAACACCTTCATCAGTATTTCTGATTATGGTATTAATTGAACGCATTGTTTCGTTCAGCTCCTGCAATGTCGGTTTTAATTCGTTATTCAGTATTTCGGATGTTTCATTCAGATTTTTTGTTAATACTGACAAGTCCTTTAAAAGCCTTATCAAATATACTGCAACAACACACAATATAATTGCGGTTACTACAACCAAAAAAGTTATACCGTGATTAAGAATAACTTGTGATAGTTCAATATTCATAGTTTTTCCTTTACTTTATAACGGGTAAATAGGGCTAACCTGTATATTTACCCTAGTAATCAAATTCGTGTTCATTACCGTTTTCAGAATCTTCCAATTCCTTAGCTTTTGCCATTTTCTTTGACTTTAAAGAATTGTTCATTTTTCTGAATTGTCTTTCTAATTTGTATTTTACCAAATCGATAGATTCAAGAGCCTGTTTTTTGGCATCAATGATTTGAGGGGCATGCTTGTCATACAAATCACAAACGGTATCTCTCAATTCTTTTCTTGATTCCTCACCTGATTTTGGTGCAAATAAAACACCTGCGGCAATACCACCGATAACGCCGGCAATAAGCCCCATTGAAAACATAAATGCATTGTTTCTTGACATAGTTGTAAACCTCGTTCCTTTCAAATTTCGTAACGATTGTAACATATATTTTGCACAATTTCAAGTATAAATCGCAAAATGTCCTTTGCACAAGGGTTATGAGGGCAAACGGATTTAGACGGTTCTCAGCAAGTTATCAAGAGAATAGACTGCATCAACTGCCGTCAATAATCTTTTATGGGGGTATTTTTTTATGAGAAGGAATACAACAATACCAACAACGGCTTTGGTTAGCCCGACAATAGCATCTCTGCGTTTTTTCTCAAGGAATTTCGTTGCGGTTTCAACGCCCTTGGCAGCAGATTTAACACCGGAACTTACACTGTTCAGTCCGCTCACGACAACCGGCTTTGCTTCTGTCACCTGATTGTTTATTTCACAAACCTTCGCATCGGCATCTTTTAGCACCGAAATAACTTTACCTGCAACAATCAATTCAGCTATAAAAACTATTATAAAAAATATTGTCAACATCTTTCAACTTTTCCTGCCGTGTGTTATATTAAATATTATAGTATCACAAAAATTTTTTGAATAGGTCTAAAGGACTATTTATGGGAAAGTTACGTTTTTATCTGGCACTTGTTGCCGCACGCTTCATATATCTTGCAATAAAGCTGCTGAACAGATCTTCGGGAACCTCATTTGTCGGCATGTCCGTATTAAAAATTTGTCCTGACTTTCTCAAATTTTGCAGGAGCTATGTAAATTCGGGGCACGCAGTAACCGTAACCGGAACAAACGGTAAAACGACAACCTCCGGACTTATTGCACATATATTGGAATCCAAAAACAATAAGGTTTTGCACAATTTAAAAGGTGCAAACATGCTTACCGGAGTGGCTAATGCCTTCGCTCTCAACATTGTTCCGTTTAAAAAATTTAATTATGCAGTCATAGAATCTGATGAAGCATACCTGACAAAACTTTATGATTATTTTTGCGCTGATAATCTCGTTGTAACTAACCTGTTTCGCGATCAGCTTGACCGGTACGGAGAACTTGCAACAACAGCAGGCTTTATTCAAAACGCCATAGACAAAAATGAAAATCTCACACTTCTATTGAACGCCGATGACCCGCTTGTCACAAACTTTGGAACAAATCGAAATAACGTAAAATATTACGGCTTTGAAGAAGTTGAGTTTATGTCTGAAAAACACAAGACATCCTCCTGTGCGCCCACAGAAGTATTTAACTGTATCTGCGAAAAACCGTTATCTTACAACAAACGATTTTTTGCGCAGGAAGGTCATTATTACTGTAAAAATTGCGGATTTAAAAGACCGGAGCCTGAATTCAAAGGATATGCCAAAATATATGATGACTACACAGAATTGAAAATTGTATACAATGAAACTTCCTATGAATTTAAGGTAAATTTAATCGGTCTTTATAACGCATACAATGCACTGGCTGCAATTTCGCAAGCCTTGATGTTTGGTATCGATTACGATATAATAACAGAGGCAGTTGCCACTTATAAATCTATATTTGGCAGAGCCGAAAGACGTGTTATTAACGGACACAAGACACTTATACAGCTCATAAAAAATCCGACAGGAGCAAGTGAAGTACTTAAAACTGTTGATTTATCATCAAATATTGTTATTGCGATAAATGATAATTACGCCGACGGCAGAGATATTTCATGGCTTTGGGACAGCGATTTTGAACAGCTGAAAAATGCACAAAATCCAATAATAACATCGGGAATACGGGCAAAGGATATGGCGCTCAGGATGAAATATGCCGGAGTGAAGCCTGAAAACATAATCGTACAGGAAGATATTCGCAAAGCGATTGAACTGGCGACAAAAAGTAACAATCCGGAGCAAAAAGTCACAATATTGCCGTCATATACCGCACTGTTAAAGATAAATAAAATGAAATTCTAGGAGGCAAACATGCTTTTAGGTGTAAACATAGATCACGTCGCAACATTAAGAAACGCAAGAGGAGGATTTGAACCCGATCCTATTGCTGCAGCAAAAATCTGTATTGAAAACGGTGCAGATTCAATAACTGCCCACCTGAGAGAAGATCGCAGACACATTATGGATAATGATGTCAAAGCATTATCAAAATTTGTTGATGCACACCTAAATCTTGAAATGGCAGTAACGGAAGAAATGCAAAAAATTGCGTTGTCTGTAAAGCCATATTCTGTATGTCTTGTTCCGGAAAAACGTCAAGAAGTAACAACCGAAGGCGGACTTGATGTCGCAGGCCAGCTTATCAGAGTTACAAGTTTTGTAAATCCTTTACTGGATGCAGGTATAATGGTAAGTTTATTTATTGATCCTACTGAAGAACAGGTCAGAGCCGCAGCAAAAACCGGTGCACAGTTTATTGAATTGCACACCGGACAATATTCAAACGCTTTTGGCGGTCCTTACGAAGAAGAAGAATTTATGAAGCTGAATGAAGCATCACGTCTTGCCCACGCTCTTGGGCTTAAAGTTAATGCAGGACACGGTTTGAACTATCAAAACGTTCGCAGAATGCACCAAATAATAGATTTATATGAACTCAATATTGGTCACAGCATAATTTCAAAAGCACTGTTCACCGGACTTGAAGATGCTGTTAAAGAGATGAAAAAACTGGTTACAAAACAAGGATAATGTATGAAAAAAACACCGGAAGAAATTATTGAAGAAATGCAGCAAGTCGCACATCAAATGGTAATTGATGATCTGGAGGAAAATCCGGATATGGCTGATGAATACTTTGACTGTGATTGCTGCGGGAAAAGTAAAAGCCTTGCCGGATCAATCAGATACGGAGATTACAGACTGTGTAACGACTGCGTTTTGTTAGCTGAAACAGGATTTGCTCTCGGGAAATTCACTGATATCCAAAGTCTTATGGATGCGATGGAGGATTCCCGCCTTGAAGAGCTTTGCCAATTTATAAAGGACGAAGAAGCACGTAAAAAACATCTAGATAATTAGGGTTGTAAACATTGGTTTACATTTTCAGCCCAAGCATTAAAGTTTTCTGAATAACATCCGTAGTATAAATTGTACTGTAGAAAGAATATATGAAGGAGTAAAAATGACTGAACCTGTTAATTCCGTCATTGCAAAGATTAAAGCTGATCCTAATTTATTTAATGAGATAACAAAAGCCGATGCAAAAAGAAAATTCACAATTGACGGAAAAACATACACCGCCGAAGAATTGAATATTGCGCTGAGAGTAAGTTTATCAAAAAGCAACGGCATATCATCAGAAATACCCGGCTTTACTCTGTACAAAGAAGACGCTAAAGTAGAATTAACAGGAAAAACCTACGATAAAGCAGGAAATATAATTACATACCCCAAAGAAGGAGAAACCTTTGACCAAACAGCCAAAAGACTTGGCATTAAAAAGGGAACTCCCGAATATGATGAATTTGTCAAAGCCAATCAGGAGGCTAAGGACAGAAGATGGTTTAAAGTTGGCGAAAAAATTATTATTCCGCCATCAATTCAAGACAAAATAAATGAAAAAGAACTGATTGATAAAGAACAATCAAAAGCAGAGGTTGAAAAATGGGAAATTCGCATAGGCAGGAAAAAACCTCAGAAACCGAATCCCGAAGAACCTGACCCGGTAAAACCTAACCCGGTAAAACCCGATCCGATTAAACCGGATCCCATCAAACCTGATCCTGTTGAACCAAATCCACCCAAACCACCTATAGAAAATCCGAAACTTGATAACTACTATGGTGACTCAAGACAAATGCACCAGGGAGATTGCTACTTGTTAGCATCAATAAACGCTATCAGAAATGCGGAAGGCGGACAGGAATTACTTCAAAAACTAAGAACCGAAAAAACAGTAAACGGCAAAAAGGTATATAAAATAACACTCCCCGGAGCAAAGATTGCAGCCAGAGGGCTAAAAAGAGACAAAGAACTTGATTTAAAAGGCGGAATGTTTATAACAGGAGAATACACCTTTACCGAAGATGAGGTCAATGAAATTCTCAGTAAAGCAGGTACCTCATATTCACAAGACGACGGCGATGTTATATTACTTGAAGCCGCCTTTGAAAAATACAGAGAAGAAGTAAAGAAGACTTTAAAGGCAAACAATATACCTTTAAACAGATATTACAGTGCCGCCGGACTTGTTTCGGGACGCACAGAAAATAACATATTGGAAGGTGGCTACAGTCACGATGCAACATTTATTATCACCGGTAAAAAATCCAAGCATTATAGGACCGAAAGTTATGACAAAACAATAGTTGTTTCAAAAGGCGATCTGGACAAAGGCCAAATATTACCCGTGATTTCAGGCTCTATCAAGTCAATGTCGGTTGATGAAATTGACGGGCCTACACGCAGAAGTAAGGAAGAGCTTGAAGCAATGCTGGATAATATTCAAGAGGACCTCGCTGACGGGAAATCCGACCTGGTATGTACAACAGCTTTCAGAATCGGGAACCCAAATGAACGGCCGGGAGGACACGCATTTACAATCAAAAGAGTTACGGCAGATAGTGTTATACTAATCAATCCTTGGTATCCGGATCAGGAGCTGGAAATGTCAAGAGAATTCTTTATGGAGAGTGCAACACACCTTGATATCAGTAAGCCTAAAGAAAATTTATGGGACAAAATTAAAAATTTCTTTGACAGATAATCCAATCGAAAAAGGCTGCCTGCGGCAGCCTTTATATATATTGAATATGATATCAAATATCCTTTATTAGCTCAAAGCCATCAAAGCTTTTACTGAGCGTGCGTTTTCCTTAACTTCTTCATCAAAATCGCCGGAAATTGTATTTTCCAAAACTGACATTGCAACTTCTTTGTCTTCAAGTGAAAGCAATTCGTTAATTGTGCTCATTGCAACAACAGTTGATAAGTCATTTATACCTTTGCCGCGATTTGTAATAACAACTGACAAAGAATCAAATTCGTTTCTCTTTACAAGAGCTTTTGATGTTAATTCTCTAACTTCATCAATTGAAGAATTTGTGCCTATTTCTTCCAAAACGCCTACTGCATCAGGGCTTGGATTGATAGTTAAAGAGTCAATAATATCACTTACTCTGTTAAAATTTTTATTTGTTCTGATCATTGTAGCTTCCATCTATAAATCCTCCCTTATGCAACCTTTGCCATATCTGCTTCTAATGCTGCTAAACTTTCAGTTAACATCGGTGCTATTTCCTCACGAGGATTCATAGCTGCCATTTTTGCAATTTCTTTTTCTCTGGTATTCAAATTAAAGAATGACTTAATATCTCTTCCGAGAACTTCTTTTGCTCCGTCAAAATTAACTTCTTTGTTGCCGAGTTCCTGAAGTCTGTTCCATGTATTAACAAAACCTTCTCTTACTCTGCCGCAAAATGCAACAACTGATTCAATACCTTCTGATATTCTGTTGCCTATATTACCTAAAGAACCAACGAATGTTGAATAAATTCTATTTGATCCTGCAGTCAATCTACCTGTGAAAGATACATTTCCTTCGGTTGATTTTTTACTTGATTCAAAAACATCTTCTGTTAAGATATTTTTCTGGAAATTTGATGCTGCGAACGGATTAGATGTTCTGGCAACGTTTTGTTCTGTTACGCTCGTATTAAAAATACGATGGCTTAATTGGGTAATTTTTTCAATTGTTGACATATATTAAACCTCTCTCTTAGTATAATCTAATTTATTGACACATATCAGTCTATCATAGTGGCAGGATAATAAATCAACCTTTTGTATGATTTGTGATAAAATAAGAATATGAAGTATAAAAATCTGGAAGAATTAATAGAAGTTGTAAGTAAGCTGCGAGCTCCTGACGGCTGTCCCTGGGACAGAGAGCAAACGCACTCATCCCTTCGCCCGAATATGCTTGAAGAAGCATACGAAGCCGTGGATGCTATAGATGACGGAGATATGGCACACCTAAAAGAAGAACTGGGAGATGTACTATTACAAGTGCTTTTACACTCACAAATTGCCTCCGAAGAAGGAGCCTTTGATATTGACGATGTTGCAAACGAGTTAAAGACAAAACTTATACACCGACATCCGCACGTTTTTGGAAATGCCCACATAAACACGGCTGATGAAGTAAAGAAAGAATGGGACAAATTAAAAGCAGAAGAAAAAACTGACAGAATTTCCGCAATGGACGGACTTTCGCGGGCTCAAGCCGCTTTGATTGCCGCACAAAAAATTTCCAAAAGAGCCGTAAAACAAGGGTTTGAATGGCCTAATGAAGAAACTTTATATGAATGCATAATGTCGGAATTTGAAGAATTTAAGCAGGCAAAAGCCAACGGGAATCCGGCAGATATGGAAGACGAATTCGGGGATATTCTGTTTGCAACGGTAAATCTGGCCCGTTGGAACAAAATTGATGCCGAACAAGCACTTTTGAG
>JAFYDY010000074.1 GCA_017544545.1 bacterium | reverse complement strand
GTTCTTAACAAACAGTTGTTATAAGAAAGCATACCGATAATTTTTTCTCTTGCTTCGTATCGGTCAAGCCCGTGCAGGTTTTCGGGAACTTCGCCGCAAGCCTTCATTCTTCCCTGTTCATCAATTACCCAAATAGGATCAAAGCCATGGCGTTTTCCGACTTCAAAGTCGTTCGGGTCGTGCGCAGGGGTAATTTTAACTGCACCTGTACCAAAATTCTTATCAACATACTCATCTGAGATAATCGGGATTTCACGTCCTGTCAGCGGAATAACAACAGTTTTGCCTATCAATTCCGAATATTTGTGATCTGACGGGTGAACAGCAATAGCGACATCGCCGAATATTGTTTCCGGTCTAGTTGTCGCAACTATTATTGCTCCGCTTTCACCTTTTAAAGGATATGATATTTCCCAAAGATGTCCTTGTTCTGTCTCGTATTCTGTTTCAACATCAGAAATCGCAGACTGGCAACGAGGACACCAGTTTACTATGTATGCACCTTTATAAATCAAACCTTTTTCGTAAAGTCTTACAAAAACTTCTTTTACAGCATCTGAACAACCTTTATCAAAAGTAAATCTTTCTCTTGTTCTGTCAAAAGAAGCCCCTAAACGTTTACATTGATCCAAAATTCTTGACTTATGAGCATTTGCCCAATCCCAAGTTTTTTCAAGGAATTTATCTCTGCCAAGGTCGTAACGTGAAAGCCCTTGTTCTCTGAGTTGTTTTTCAACAACGTTTTGAGTTGCAATGCCGGCGTGGTCCGTACCGGGAACCCAAAGAGTTTCGTAACCGCTCATTCTGTGATAACGAACCAAAATATCCTGTAGGGTTTCATCCAAGGCGTGTCCCATATGCAAGACACCCGTAACATTCGGCGGAGGAATAACGATTGAATAGGGTTTCTTCGGACTTTTGGCATCAGCTTTAAAAAATCCGTTTTCTTCCCAGAATTTGTAAATACTTTCTTCCGTCTCTTTTGCATTATAAACGGTAGGTAAATCTTCAATACTGCTTGCAGGCATATTTTTTAATCCTCTTAACTTAAATTTTATCTATATTTATACCCTAACACAAACACAAATAAATTTATATTAACTTTTATTATGAAGATAGGGTAAATTATTTGCTTTCATCAAACCTTTACACTACACTGTATAAGAATATACATAGTGCCGGGTCGGAATTAAAAACCTTACCGGCAGCAGAATAAAAATTAAGGAGAAAAGAAAAAATGACACCAAGAAACTTTTTGTTTACTTCGGAATCAGTTACCGAAGGACACCCCGACAAAGTATGCGATCAGATATCTGATGCTATTTTGGACGAATTTTTGACCAAAGACAAAAGCTCACGTGTAGCTGCAGAAACCACAGTTACAACAGGTATGGCTTTAGTTTGCGGAGAAATCACGGCAGATTGCTACGTTGATATCCCGCAGGTTGTAAGAAACACTATTAAGAATATTGGCTATTCAGGCTCAACCGGCGGCGGTTTTGATGCTGATACATGTGCAGTTTTAACAAGTATCGATGAACAATCAACAGACATCGGGAACGGCGTAAATAAAGCGTTTGAATCTCGCAATGATAATTCTGATACATCTACTTTTGAAACCGAAGAAATCGGCGCAGGCGATCAGGGTATTATGTTTGGTTATGCCTGCAACGAAACACCGGAACTTATGCCGTTACCGATAAGTTTGGCTCACAAACTTTCATACAGACTGGCACAAGTTAGAAAGTCAGGTCTTGTGAATTATCTCAGACCGGACGGAAAATCTCAGGTTACGGTTGAATATACAGACGGTAAACCATCAAGAATACATACCGTTCTTATTTCAACTCAACATAATCCGTCTGTTAACGGAGTTTCTGATAACAAACAAGTTCAGGAAATAATTAAAAACGATATCAAAAAATATGTTATTGATTATGTATTTGAAAATGAAAGCATTAAACCTGACAGCGATACAATTATATTAATTAATCCCTCGGGAAGATTTGTTATCGGTGGTCCTCAAGGAGATTCAGGATTAACAGGAAGAAAAATTATCGTTGATACATATGGCGGATACTCTCGTCACGGCGGTGGAGCATTCTCCGGAAAAGATCCTACAAAAGTTGACAGATCAGCTGCATATGCAGCAAGATATGTTGCGAAAAACATTGTAGCATCAGGCTTGGCTGAAAAATGCGAAATCGAACTTGCGTATGCAATAGGTGTTGCAGAACCCGTTTCAATCATGGTTGATACTTTTGGAACAGGAAGAATTTCTGATGATGATATTTCAAAACTTGTTTCAAAGAACTTTGACCTGAAACCTGCTGCAATTATTAAGCAGTTTGATTTAAGAAACCTCCCGTCTAAAAACGGCGGCAAATTCTATCAATTACTTGCAGCATACGGACATATGGGCAGAACAGATATTGATGTTCCATGGGAACATACAGATAAAGCTTCTTCGCTTAGCGAACAGGCAAGTTCTTGCGGATGCGGATGCGTATAGATAATTAATAAAAAAATAACCTCTCTGTTCGGAGAGGTTATTTTTTTGCTTATGATAAACTAAAATTATGAACACGAGAAAATTAAAATGGCTCATATGCTCACTCGTTATAGCTGGCAATTTCCTTGGGATGCTTGATTCAACAAGCGTTAATCTCGCTTTATATCCGATTGCTGAGGATTTGGGAATTACACTGCCGCAGGTTCAGTGGGTTGTAATTTCATATATGCTCGTTTTGACCGTTCTTTTACCATTTTTCGGTAAACTCGGAGATTTATTTCCCAAAAACAAAGTTTACGGCTCAGGATTTATAATTTTTGCAATAGGGGCACTGCTTTGCTGCACTGCAGACACTTTTAATGTATTAATAATATACAGAATAATTGAAGCTCTGGGAGCTTCCGTTATGCTTGCAAACGGTCCTGCCGTCATTGCATCAATGTTTAAAGGAGCAAGGCGCGGCAAGGCTCTTGGCATAAACGGCAGTTTGGTTGCAGTCGGCGGGATGACAGGACCTGCAATCGGCGGCTTTTTAATCGATACACTCAGCTGGCATGCGATATTTTTACCATCGGTACTTGTTGCAATCTTTGGTGCAATTTTTTCATATAAACTCATTCCCTCTTATCACAAAAAGAGAACTCTTAAATTTGATTACAAAGGATTTTTATATTTCACAGTTGCACTTTTTGCCCTGTTATTAGCCATCTCAGAAGGACACACATGGGGCTGGAATTCTGTCAGAATAATTCTTTTAGGAATAATAACTTTGATTTTTGGCGGATTGTTCTACATGAGAGATAAAAAAATCAATTACCCTCTGATAAATTTTAAAATGTTCAAGATAAAAAGTTTTACTTTTGGAAACATCGCCGTAATGCATTCATATATGTGCATGTTCACAAATGCAGTTCTCCTGCCGTTTTTCCTGTTAGAAATATTAAAATATAAAGCGTTTGTAGCAGGACTTTTAATTTTGCCGTATTCGGTAGCTTCGGCGGCTATTGCGCCTTTTGCAGGAAGTTATGCTGGACGTCACGGGAGCAAAGTTCTTACCCTTGTCGGACCTTCAATATACATAATCGCACTGATTATTTTCACAACGTTTAACACTCACACTCCTATGTGGGAAATAGTATTGGCATCCGTAATTATGGGGATAGGAAACGGTAGTTTTCAATCGCCGTCTAACAACGCAATTATAACAAGCGTAAACAATGATGAATTAGGTATTGCAAGCGGAATATTATCATTGGCCAGAAATCTCGGAAACATTCTTGGCGTTGCAATAACAATTTCGCTTTTCAGCAGTTTCCGAAATCATTTTCTCGATAACGGACTTGTATACCAAAGTGCCTTCCTAAAATCCTATCACCTTACAATGTGCGTTGGTATATTCTTTGGGGTTGTATGCCTTGTATGTTCGTATATAGCGTACCATACAGACAAAGCCAAAATATAAATGTTTACCCTCTTGCATAAAATATATTTCTGCTTTATTATATAAGTGTAACATTTACACCAAACTTTTTGAATGGCAGGGATAAATGACTTGTAATGAAAATATCAGAAATATAGCTATAATCGCTCACGTTGACCACGGGAAAACCACTTTAGTTGACTGTTTGCTTAAACAAGCCGGTGTTTTCAGAGCCAATCAAAAAGTTGAAGAACGTGTTCTGGACAGTAACGATTTGGAAAGAGAAAGAGGTATTACAATTCTTTCCAAAAATATTTCTATTGACTATAACGGAACAAAAATCAATGTTGTAGACACTCCCGGACACGCAGATTTTGGCGGAGAAGTTGAACGTGTACTCGGTATGGTTGACGGAGCACTTTTGATTGTTGATGCTGCTGAAGGCCCAATGCCGCAAACAAGATTTGTATTGTCAAAAGCTTTGGAATTAGGTTTAAAGATAATCGTTGTAATAAACAAAATTGATAAACCGGCGGCAGAACCTCTGACAGCTTTGGATAAGGTTTTTGACCTGTTTACAGAGCTAACCGACAGAGAAGATTTGATAGATTTTCCTTTCATCTTTGCAAGCAGCCTTAACGGGTTTGCAATAAACGATTTGGAAGACGAAAGAAAAGATATGATACCACTTTTGGATAGTATCATAAAAAATATAAAAGCCCCGACAGGAGATGAAAATGCTCCGTTCCAATTCCGTGCAACAACTCTTGACTATAACGAATACGTCGGAAGAATTGTAATAGGAAGAATTGCAAACGGAAAAGTTCACTCACAGGATCAGGTTTGTGTAATCCATTCTGACGGCACACAGGAACGAGGAAAAATCGTTAAACTGTTTGGATTTAAAGATTTGGGCAGAGTTGAAATTGACGAAGCTTATGCAGGCGACATTGTTGGAATTGCAGGTTTTTCAGATATTCAGATTGGCGAAACTATTTGCGACCCGACAAATCCGCAGGCACTTCCTTTAATTCATGTCGATGAACCGACACTCCAGATGAATTTTTCTGTAAACGACAGTCCGTTTGCCGGAACTGAAGGAAAATTTGTAACCTCACGTCAGATTAGAAAAAGGCTTTATGACGAACTTGAAAAGAACGTTAGTTTAAGGGTTGAAGATACTGACTCAACCGACTGCTTTAAAGTTTCTGGCAGAGGAGAATTACATTTGAGTATACTTATTGAAACAATGCGTCGTGAAGGATATGAATTTTCTGTTTCAAAACCTGAAGTTATTTATAAAAAGATAAACGATGAACTTTGCGAACCGTTTGAAAACCTCATAGTTGATGTTCCTGAGGAATATGCAGGCTCTGCCATCGAAAGACTCTCAAACAGAAAAGCCGAGATGAAAGATATGCAAACCTCTAAAGGCAGAACAACATTGACTTTCCACATTCCTGCACGTGGTTTAATAGGTTTCAGAAGCGAATTTATCAGAATGACACGCGGCGAAGGTATTATGTATCATACATTCCTGCACTATAGGCCCTATGCCGGAGATATTCCAAGACAACGCAGCGGCTCAATTATCGCTCACGAACAGGGTGAAGCAATCCCGTACGCTTTGGCGCAATACGAGGACAGAGGAGTGTTCTTTGTAACTCCGAAAACAAAAGTTTATCGCGGAATGATAATCGGTGAATGCAACAAACCGCAAGATATTTGCGTAAATATCTGCAAAACAAAACGCTTAACAAATATGAGAAGCTCAACTGCTGATGTTATGGTTACACTTCAGGCACCAAAAATTCTATCACTTGAAGAAGCATTAGAATATATCGGGGATGAGGAGCTTGTTGAAATTACCCCCGAAAATATAAGACTTAGAAAAGCCGATTTGAACAGAAAAATATACAATTAAAAAAGACCGGTTTTGACAACCGGTCTTTTAAATATATATTTTATGTTTTATTTATCCAATTTCTTCAATGTCGGGAAAGCAATTACATCACGAATTGACGGAGAATTTGTCAGCAGCATGATAAGTCTATCTATACCTAATCCCAAACCGCCCATCGGAGGAACACCGTGTTCTAATGCGCAGATATAATCTTCATCAATAGGCATTGCTTCCTCATCACCTGCAGCTTTTGCTTCCATCTGAGCTTCAAATCTTGCTCTTTGGTCAATCGGATCTGTAAGCTCGGAAAATGCATTAGAAATTTCCCAACCGTTTACACGTGTTTCAAAACGTTCGGTTAATCTCGGGTTGTTTCTGTGAACTTTCGCAAGCGGGGATATATCACGAGGATAATCATAAATGTGTATCGGCTGAATTAAAGAGCCTTCAATTTTTTCCTCAAATACACGCTCAACAACCTGTCCCCAGTTGTCGCAATCATCAGCATCAACGTGAACAGATTTTGCGGCTTCACGCGCTTCTTCAACAGTTTCAATTTTATTAAAATCAATTCCTGTTGCTTCTTCAACAGCACCAAGCATTGTCTTTCTGTCCCACGGAGGTGTCAGGTCAATTTCGTTTTCACCGTACTGAATTTTTGTTGTGCCAAGAACTTCCTGTGCAACGTAAGCTACAAGATTTTCTGTCAATGACATCATATCGTTATAATCAACATATGCCTGATAAAGCTCCATCATTGTAAATTCAGG
>JAFYDY010000010.1 GCA_017544545.1 bacterium | reverse complement strand
CCTATTTGTCCTTTGTTATGACTTTATCAATCAAACCGTATTCGAGTGCTTCCTGAGCTGTCAGGAAGTGGTCACGTTCACAGTCTTCTTTAACCTTTTCAAAAGGTTGTCCTGAATTTTCTGCCATAATTCCGATTAACATATCTTTCATACGGCGAATTTCTTTTGCTTCAATTTCAATATCTGTTGCCTGACCTTTAGCACCACCTAACGGCTGGTGAATCATTACTCTTGAGTTCGGCAACGCCATTCTCTTGCCTTTAGCGCCTGCTGAAAGTAAAAATGCTCCCATAGATGCCGCATCACCAAGACAAATGGTTGAAACATCTGCTTTAATAAGGTTCATTGTGTCATAAATAGCCATACCTGCAGTGATTACACCACCGGGGCTATTAATATAAAGCATAATATCTTTTTCCGGGTTTTCACTGTCCAACAACAGTAACTGAGCAACGATAGAATTTGCAACCTCATCGTCAATCTCTGTTCCCAAAAATACAATTCTTTCTCTTAACAGTCTTGAAAAAATATCAAATGAACGTTCTCCGCGTGATGATGCTTCAATAACTGTCGGGACATAACCCATTATTTTCATATAAGTTTCCTGATCCATTGAGGCTCTCCTTTTGTATTGATTATACAATAAAATCCGATAAATGAAAAGAGTTAAATTCTAAAACTCTTTGTATCCGATATATTTAAGGTTTCTGAAATATCCGTCATAGTCAAGCCCGTATCCGACAACAAATTTGTCATCAACGTCAAAGCAATAATAATCAGGTTTTACATCAACTTTTCTTGTGGCTTTTTTGTCCAAAAGCGAACAGAAATTGAAAGTTTTGACGTGAAAATTCATATGAATAAAATCTACCAAAAACTTTGCCGTTAATCCTGTATCAACAATATCCTCAATAATGAGAACATTTTTATTGTTAAGATCCGGCAGTTTTATATCAACGGCATTAACTTTGCCGGAAGTTTGTGTGTCAGAGCCATAGCTCGAAAGTCTTATAAATTCCATTTGTACCGGCATGTCAAGTTCTCTTACCAAATCGGTCGCAAAGATTACGGCACCTTTTAAAACGCATATGGCAACAACTTCTTCCCCTTTATAAATGTTGTTCAGAGTTTTTGCAAGTTCTTTTATCTTTGAGTGGATTTCTTCTTCACTATACAATACTTTTAGCTCATCAAGTTTGATTTCCATTATTTTGCCTCTCTTTTATGTATTTTCAACCGGTGTGTCGGATTCTTTACTACTTTTATTTTATCACTAATACCTAAATTAATTGCCCACAAAATTTCTTTTCCCTGAGTGAGTAATAAAAGGTTGTCTTTTTCGTGGTTGGGAATTTTCTTTTCGTTAAGATATTTTTTTAATTTCTGACTTCCCTTAAGTCCGTAGGGCTGAATAATATCACCATCCTGCCTTGTGCGAAGTTCAAAATTAAATTCAAGTTTGCTCAAATCGACGTATGCGACATCATCCTGCGAAGGCGGAAATTTTTTTACCGTTTTAGTAAATTTTTCTATTTCAAAGGTGTATTTCCCAATGGAGTATTTTCCTTCTTTGTTTATTGTTATGACGGGTAATTCATAATTCTGAACTTTTGTGGTGCAGATTATTTTATCACTGACAAAAAGCCACAACCCTGAGGTGAGCGAACAGGTTTTACCTGATTTTGAGATTGAATTTTCTTTTATAAATTCAGTGATTTTGAGAATTTTTTTTCTGTCATAATCCAGATTGTTGTCAGTAAAAAGTTTATAAACAAGTTTTTTCTGAACGTTTTGAGAAAGTTTTAAAAATTTTTGGGTTTGGATTTTATTATCTTTTGTAATTTTTTTCGTAATATCTTTCAGATATTCCTCAATGATATCGGTTTCTTCTTTTGCAACTACGCTTAGGGTTTGCAGGTTGTCGTAAATATTTCCGTTTACTTCTGACAGTGCAGGCATAATCTTTGCCCTGATATAGTTGCGTTTGTACTTTGTGTCGGAATTTGAGCTGTCATTGTTTGGAGAAAGCTTATTTGCTTTGCAATAAATTTCAATATCGCATCTTTTTACATCCAGCAACGGTCTGTAATAAATATCTCTATTTTCGCAAATCCCCTGCAAGCCGGAAACTCCTGTGCCTGTGCAAATTCTGTATATCAGAGTTTCGGCATTATCGTTTTTGTTGTGGGCAGTAAAGATGATATTAGAATTGAACTTTTTTGCGCAGCGTTCAAAAAATTTGTATCTTGCTTCTCGGGCAGCCGTTTCTGTGTGGGAAACTTTTGGGGATAAGTTTTCGCAGTAAAACTCAACACCGATTTTTTCACAGAAATTTTTGCAGTTTTCTTCTTCTTTGTCACTTTCTTTCCCACGCCATTTGTGGTTGAGGTGAAGAGCAACGATTTTGTTTTTCGGGGCGATTTTGTGCAAAATATCTAAAAGGCACATTGAATCGTATCCGCCGGAAAACCCGACAAGATACACCAAATCCTTACTATCAAGGTTATATTTTTTGAGAAAAGATTTTATTTTTGAATTAATAGTTTGCATAATCAGTAATTTTAAGAGATAGCTACAAGTTTTGTATCTTTACCCTTCGGTGTGTTTTTTTATACCCTCGCGAATTTCAACAACGTCTGTTCCGAGTGCTTCAAGGGCCTGCATCGCAAGTGATGTCGGTTCGGTTGTGATTGCCCACAAAAGATCCGAAGATTCAATCTTTGTCTTATTCTGTTGTTTTGCGTGCTCCCATGCTGTTTCCAAAACTCTTTTTGCACGTTTTGTAAATACTACTTCGCTATCAAAGTATTCGTTTCCGCCGCCTATGATTTTCTTGACTTCAATTCTTGCATCGCGAATATTTATTTCAAGCTCGTTAAGGACAATTGCGCCGACACCTGTAGCTTCCCCGATTATACCGAGTAAAAACATTTCCGTTCCGACAACACCTCTGCCTATTGCACGGGCTTCTTGTTTTGCAAGGCGTAATATTGTAAGTGTTTCAGGCATTTGTTTCTCAATCGGTTTGATAATTCCGTGAGCCAAGTCGTCATCATTGATGTTGAGTTCTTTGAAAATGTTATAAGCAATACCTTTTTTAGTTTTCAAAACACCTAAAATCATATGCTCCGGCAAAACTTCGGATGAACCGAGTTCTTTTGCTGTCTGGAGTGCCAGACTCATTGCGGAAAATGCATTAGGCGTAAATACTATTTGACGTCCTTCATATTCTGCGTTGCGGGAGCTTATCTGAGAAAGTTTTTCTTCAAATTTTTCATTGGTAATTCCAAAGTTTGCAAGGATTTTTGTTAATTCGGAATCCTTATCTTCAAGAATTGATGAGATAATCTGTTCTGTTCCCAAAATTTCATAATTTGATGTTGAGAGTTTTGAAACAGCTCTTTCAAAAACCTTTGAAGATTGCTCGTTATCAAACAGAGAATCCGTTTCTTTTGTAAGATTAATTTCTTGTTCTTTATTATCATCAAGCTCCGGATGAAAATCTTTTTTTGCTTTACGCTGAACAAGTTTTTCAATCAGCGGAACGGATTTTTCCATATCAAACCCGAGATTTTCAAGGTATTGGGCAAGGTTTGATTTTTTATCCGTTATCGCCGCAAGAACAAGATGTTCGTAGTGAACAGTCGGATTGCCCGATTCATTTATCAAATCAAGCGCAGTTGTAAGAATACGTTTGAAATCTTCCCCGAACGGAATTGCGAAATTCATTTCGGTATCTTCAATATGGATACTCATATAAATTTCTTGTGCAAGTTTTTCGTATGTAATATCGTAGTTGTTAAATATTTTTGCGCAAAAACCTTTGGCATCTTTAACAAGAGCCAACAACAAATGTTCAGCCAAAACCTTGTCTGAATGGTCGTAGATTGCAATATTTTGAGCTTCAATAATTACATTTACTGCTTTTTCGGTGAATTTTTCAAACAAAACGTGTATCCTTATTCTTCTTCTTCAAATTCGTCTTCAAGGCTTTCGATGTAATTTTGAACATTGTCAAATTCTTTGTCATCATCGATAGTTTCAAAAAATACATCATCACCATCTTCTGTGTATCTCATCAATACAACTTCCGGTTCTTCCTCTTCAGAATCGGCCTCAAGCAACAACGCATACTGTTTTCCTTCAAATTCAACAATATCAAACAGTTCACATCTTACAACGTTGCCGTCCTCATCTGTCATTTCAATAATGTTTTCTTCATCAATTGCCATTATTTTTCTCCTTATTTGTTTCTTGCAAGATACTGTTCCAGTATAATACAAGCACTTTCAATATCAACTAAACCTTTATCCTTTTTAAAATCTATTTTCTTATTCCTGAGATTTTCCTCTGCCGTATCGGAAGTGAGTCTTTCATCTTCAAAGATTATTTCATAATTTTTAATTTTTGAGGCGAAATCCTCGCAATCTTTGGCTTGAGAACCTTTTGTTCCGTCCATATTATACGGTATTCCAACGACGATTTTTTGAACGTTATTTTCCTTTGCAAGTTTTTGGATGGTTTCCAAAGCCGTATCTTCAGGTACTCTTTGAATATAAGAATGCCCGTTTGCAAGTACGAGCAAATAATCGCTCAGAGCAATCCCTATTCTTTTTGTTCCGACATCAAGTGCCATTACCTTATACATAATGCACCCACCTGTCTTCAATATATTTGATATTACCTTCTATTTCCTCGTGAGTCAAGCCAAAGGTTTCTACACTTTTGTCATATTTAATGACGGATAAATACTCATAAATACTACGTTTCAGGATGTTTCTGAAGAGTTCCTCCAGGACCTTTTCATCTTTTGAAATTCCGTACAAGATTTGCGCTTCATTGTCTTTGCCTATTGAATATTTAATATACGCCGACATAATCAGTTTTTTAATCCATTCGGACTTTTCAACTTCGTAAAACACCTTGTCGAGATTATTTTCAACCAAAAGATCAAGATTTTCGCAGGTTTTTATTTCTTTTAGTAAGTTTTCAAATTCATCACTATATTGATAATCCATAAACCAATGTGTTGAAACATTCATTTTATCAAGACTGTCAAGCGTTTCTTTTGTAACTTTTGCCGGTATAATCTGTTCTTCCAAAATATTTTCAATAGTATCGTTGTCAAAATCTATATCAATAAGAAGATTTTTCCAGCAAATATATTCGTACGGGAGTTTCCAGGTGTTTTGGTTGTTTTTAATGGTAGTCATTTCAGCATTATGCAGAATAGTCTTGAAGGTATGAAAATCACTTTCAACAGTTTTTTCATCTTTTAAGAATCTTTCAAGAATCTTGGAACACTCAAATTCCGAAATATCAAAAAATCCAAAACAATCCTTTATTCCGGATTCAACGTTAATAACAACCGAGACAAAACGTATTCTTTTTTCTTCTGTAATTCTTGTAAAAATCATTGCCATATCGCCGTGCCCGTCGGGGTATGTAACATAGCATTTTTGAGGTTTTGTGTCAGCGAGGGCTTTTTTGTATAATTCTTTGCTGTTATCTTCTCTCATACCGGATATTTTGATTGTGGACAGGCTGCGTTTAATTTCCTGCAAAAGTTCTCCGGTTGCCATATCTTTCATTTCTTCCAAAGTGTGAAGAGCAAGAACAGATTTTGTATCAGCCAAAAGCTTAAGAGCTTCTTTCCCAGCGGGAGAATCAGGTTCAGACATAAATACAGGGATTAGTATATTTGCCAGAGCGTCTGAAGAAAAATCATCGCCAAGCGAATCTATCAAAGTAATTTTGTCCTGAACTCTGATGGTTGCCATAAAATCCATAAAATCAATTTGAACTTCGGGATTTATTATGGCTGAATTTAAAAGGTGCTTTGTATTTTCGTCCAAAAGACTTTTCCCGTCTTCAAGGTATTCTTCGCAAGATTCGTATGACCAGTCAGAATCAAGTTCTCTCAGCAGATTTAGAATAGTAATTTTTGTTTCTGTCTGAAGGTTTTGATTTTTTAGTGTTTCCCAAAGCTTGCTTACTAATTCTTCTTTGGGAACAAAATGTTCCAAGAGGAAACATATAACGGGGATTTTTTCATTAGATGCCAAAGCAAGTTCTTTCAGCAATACTTTAGAAATGATTTTTTTATCGGTTTGTGCATCCAGCATATCAAAATCTGCAAGGCAATTTTGTATATCGCTAACAGAGTTGATTTTGTTAAGTAATTGGCTGATAGCACTTTTTAATTCAAAAGGATTGAGTTGTTTGAATTTTGAGACGGTCATTTACTTATCTGGCTTTCCCCCAAAATGCATCTAAGATGTGTTGAGCCTCCGCAGACGGCATTCTGTCTTGAAGGATAAGGTATTGAACGGCAATCATAGCGCATTCTGAGCAAATATTAACTCCGGGGCCTTTAACCATTTTTATCACTTGAGTGTTTGGTCTGCCGCAAAAGCTGCAATATACAGGCTCGGTATTATTTATATTTTCTTCGGTATTTTCTTCTTTTGACTTTTTCTTTGTGCCTAAGCTCACCACTTTGTCGTCGGACATATAATTCTCCTTTTTTCATGCTTATTGTAACTTAAATTAATTAAATTTGCCATATTTTTGTTCTTAAATTATAATTAGTTTAACATCATCTTTACATTATCAAGAGGGATATAAATGAAGAAAGTAATTTTGGTAGGGAGTATATTGCTTGTTGCAGTGATGTCAACAGCTTGTATTAACAAATGGGCAGTCCAGGATTTAAACAATAAAGCAAAAATTTATGCAGATAAAGGTGACTATACACAGGCGATTGAGAGATTGAAATCAAGTATTGATCTTGATCCGTCAATATTTGAAACTCACTATAATCTGGCAGTTGTGTATACTCAAGCAGAAGACTATATAAATGCAGTTGAAGAATATAAAAAAGTTCTTGAAATGAAGCCTGATTCAGCCGATTCTTATTATTCCCTTGCGACAGCCGTAAACAATTTGGCTGTTGATATGGCTCAAGGAAGAACAAGGATGAAAGAGGACGGTTCTTTGTATACCCCGAAAGCTGACGAAATTGATCCTTCTGAAAAATTTGAAATGTCAGAGGCAGAAAAGACTTTTGTTGATGAACTCTATTCTTCTGCAACTGCAAACTTTGAAAAATATTTGGAATTGAAACCGGATGCAAGTGATAAAGCGGAAGTTGAAGCTCAGATTCAGAAGATATATGAGATTCAGCATCCCATACCGGCGGTAGAAGGATAATGTTCGTTATCCCTGCACCAAATCCCGTTGCATTCAGCCTTTTTGGAATTCCGATTTATAAATACGGAATAGCGATGGCTTTGGCAATTTTTGTTGCAATGGTTCTGGCAAATTATTATTACAATATATCCAATTCAGAAGAAAAAACTTTCAGAAAGGATATTATTTATGAGTATGCTCCGTTGATTATTATTGCCGGAATTTTGGGCGCAAGAATCTATTTCTGTATGCTGAGTCCTCACTATTACCTCACTCATATGTTGGAAATTCTTGATTTCAGGCAGGGCGGATTATCTATCCATGGCGCAATATTGGGCGGAGGCTTTGGACTGTGGCTTGTTGCACAAAGAACTAAAGTTCCGTTTCTTGCCGTTATTGATACCCTTTCAGGCTCGATGTTTGCAGGACAGGCTATTGGCAGATGGGGAAATTACTTTAATTCTGAAGCGTTCGGGCTTCCCGTTGCCGGACAAAACTGGGGTTTATTTATTCCGGAGGCGTCAAGGCCTGTTCAATATTCTGACTTTTCCCTTTTTCATCCGGCGTTTTTGTATGAAAGTTGTCTGGATATTCTGGGTTTTGTGGTTATGTATGTTGTAGTGCGGCGTTTTGGGAAAACTCATAAAGGGATGACGTTTTTTGTTTATCTGATATTGTATTCTGTCATACGCTTTTTTGTCGAACAAATAAGGGTGGACAGTGCTCTGAATATAGGAATAATTCCGGTCGCACAGATTGTTTCAGTCATAATGTTTTTTGCCGGTTTGTGCGGTGTAGTCTATGTTTTGAGAAAAAATCAGGCACATTAAATTTTTTGTAACCATTTGTTAATATTTCAGCATTCTTTGAAATTACAACTTTCCTATTGTTTTTATATATAGGTGAAGTTTAATAAGGAGACTTGAGATGCCAGAGATTAGTGTATTCTTTTTTGATTTGAAACAGTTATTCAGATTATTCCCAAAAGCAAATAAAGAATTTGATCAGAAAATAAAGGAATATGAAGAGCAGCTGGAAGAAGATATGGCACAAAACCGTATGAAATTATTTGCGGAATAATACGCGTGATTGTATAATTTCACTGCAATTGTGTAACTATATTTACCACTACATTTACCCCCTCCAAAAGAAAAAGACAGGAGGTGTGATTCCTGTCCTTATTTATTAGACTCAATTAATAAATTTTCTAACAATTTGAAAGTGTTTTTATTTCTGTTTTCATAAGATCGTGAGCTACGGCAACAAATGTTCCGATAATTGCCCCTGTGGCAAGGAAAATTCCTGCCGGTCTTGTCATATGTTTTGTCAGCATATTATAAGAGATCTTTTCAAGTTTTGCTAATTTATCGGCTAAACCGGAACTCCTTTTGCATAAATTTTTGAATGCAGGAATCTGGTCGGGGAAATTCTCTTCAAGGTTGCGCAGAGCCCCTATTATACGGCTCTTGCTTACGTGTTCGCCTTTTTCTAATCCGTCAAACATTTTTACAAATACATCTTCCGCTGCTGTTTTATTTGTTTTTGATTTAATAGCGTTAATGTACTTGCTTGATTTGGTGTTCCAGCTATTTTTATTTCTTTCAATGTCTGCTATTTTTTCTGAATACACTTTGTCTTCTGTTTCTTCTAATGTAAGCGGCAGTACATACTTACCAACAAGTCCTGCGCCTGCACCGACTATTGCTCCTTCCACCATTGGAACGAACAAACTGTGTCTTCTTTCATTTCCATGTATTGCTTGTATCGGCATAATTTTCTTTCCTTATCTTTCACAACACAGAATCTGATTAAGTTTACTACTTAACTGAGTCATATGTTAGGACTTGCACTTAAATATTTCAAATCGGCTTTTAAAAATTACCTCAATAAAACTGAGTAATCAAATCCTAAATTTTGTGTACACATTATAAATCAAAACTATTTTTTTGTCAATACCCTGAATAAATTTAGCAGGAGCATAATGCCGACAAGTGCCAGAGTCAAGAAGAAATCATATCTTATGGCATTGTGGCTGGCAAACAAACATGCTAATGCACCGGTGAGAATTGCGACGGAGGTAAGAATAACCACAGTCTTTTTCTGTGAAAATCCGGCATGCAAAAGCTTGTGATGAATATGTTCAGCATCTGCAACAAAGGGTGATTGACCTTTAAAAATTCTTCTTAAGGAAGAATAAGTTATATCTATGATAGGAACTGCAAGTACGACAAACGGCAGCAGAATTGCCAAGGTTGCGACCTTCATAACTCCCGTTATTGAAATTGTCGCAAGTAAAAATCCGGAAAACAGAGCTCCACTGTCTCCCATAAATATTTTTGCAGGGTTAAAATTAAATGTCAGGAATGCGAGCATTGAGCCTGCCAGAATGAAGCCAATAAGGGCGCTTATTGGGTTTGGAGGGCTAAGAGTGATTGCAAGAATTGCCAAAGTAATTGCGTTTACTGTTATAACTGATCCCGCAAGTCCGTCCACACCGTCAATGAAGTTTATTGCGTTGGAAATTCCGACTATCCACAAAAGTGTAATCGGGTAGGAAAACCAGCCCAAATCAATTCCGCCAAAGAAAGGCACGCTGTCTATTTGAACACCCAAAAGATAAACTATTGTTGCAATAGAAATTTGTATGAGCAGTTTGAATTTGGCGCTGAGTCCGTAGATATCGTCGATAAGACCGAGCAAAAACATCAGTGAACCACCCAGCAAAATTCCCGATACAAGTTTTCCGTACGGATAATAACTCATAAGAACAAGACACAAAAATGTCAGCATCGTGCTTGCCCAAATTGCAACCCCTCCTATTCGTGAAATAGGTTTTGTATGGATTTTTCTTTCATTCGGGACATCAACAAGTCCTTCCTTTTTGGAAAAATTTATAACCATCGGAACAAGAAATACCCCAAAAATATAGGCTATTATTGAACCGATTATATGCGAATGTGCAAGCTTGATTATAATTTTTCCTACTCCTTTTTATTTGTATAACGGGTGTTTTTGGCATAATTTAAGAGAACGTTCTCTCAAATTATTCAATCCCATTTCATTATCCGATGAATATATTGCCGATGCAATAATTTTTGCAACTTCTGTCATATCTTCTTCTTTGAATCCTCTTGTTGTAACTGCGGGAGTACCCAGTCTGATACCTGAGGTTACAAAAGGACTTTGCGGATCGTTCGGAACGGTGTTTTTGTTTGCCGTTATTCCGACTCTTTCAAGGACATTTGCCATATCTTTGCCAGTTTTGCCGGTTTTTCTCAAATCAAGTGTCATAAGATGATTTTCTGTCATGCCGCCGACAATATCCATTCCTTCATCCATAAGCCCCTGAGCAAGAGCTTTTGCATTTTTAACAATTTGTTTTGCATACTCTTTAAATTCAGGTTTTGATGCTTCGTAAAGAGCAACGGCTTTTCCTGCAATAATATGCTCCAAAGGTCCGCCCTGAAGTCCCGGGAATACGGCTTTATCGATGGCTTGTGCGTATTCTTCTTTGCACATTATAATACCGCCGCGGGGGCCTCTGAGAGATTTGTGAGTTGTTGTTGTTACAAAATCACAATACGGTGCAGGTGACGGGTGTTCCCCTGTTGCTACGAGCCCTGCGATATGAGCAATATCTGCTAATAATAAAGCACCGACTTCGTCTGCGATTTCTCTGAATTTTTTGAAATCTATAATTTTTGAATAGTTACTTGCCCCGCAAATTATAAGCTGAGGTTTGTGTTCAAGGGCTTTTTGACGTACATCTTCGTAATCAATTTCCCCGTAATCATTTATTCCGTAGCTTTTTACGTTGTAATAAAGTCCTGAGAAATTGACCGGTGAACCGTGTGAGAGGTGGCCGCCGTTTGACAAATCCATGCTCAAAACTCTGTCGCCCGGTTTCATTGTAGCCATAAACACTGCCATATTTGCCTGTGCTCCGCTGTGAGGCTGAACATTAGCATGGTCCATATGAAAAAGTTCGCATGCTCTTTTTTGTGCCAGTTCTTCAATTACGTCAATGTGCTCACATCCGTTGTAGTAACGTTTGTGAGGTTTTCCTTCTGCATATTTATTTGTTAAAACGCTTCCGCATGCTTCCATAACAGCAAGCGAGGTACAGTTTTCACTTGCAATAAGTTCAATGGTTTCCTGCTGGCGTTTAAGCTCAAGTTCTATTTGTTCCGCAACCTGAGGATCAACCTTTTTTATATTTTCCAAATTCATACACTCTCCCCTTTTTTTCAATATTATACTTATTTCTCATGTTTCGCAAGTATGTTAAGGGATAAGGTTGTATTTTTGTTTTAATGAAATTATTTTTTCATAAGACTGTTCAATTTTTTCTCTAAGTTCGGAATCGCTGATAGCTCTTTCCAAAACCTGTTCAATTACTTCAGTGTTGTCATTTCTGTAGATGAACATGTTCAGACCTGCTATAATCCCCATAATGCAGGCTTCGGCTTCTCCAAAATCAGCAACCCCCTTCATAATCATATCGTCAGAAATTGTTATTCCCTCAAAACCCAGTTCCTTGCGAAGATAAGAAATTGCATTTTTGCTCAAAGACGTAGGAATTGTATCTTGTTCAAAACAAGTGCAGTGAAGATGAGCAACCATAATCATTTCAATCTGATTTTCAATCGCCGATTTAAACGGTGCAATGTGATATTTTTTCATCTCCTCAAAGGGTAAGTCTATTTTGGGTAAAGTCAGGTGAGAATCAGCATTTGCATCTCCATGACCGGGGTAATGTTTTGCGCATGGCACAATTCCGTTTTTACGGTATATATTTGAAACTATCTTTTCACACTCGCAAACTCTGTCAGTATCTGACGAAAAAGCCCTTTCTCCGATGATGGGATTATTTGGGTTTGTGTTTACATCAATGCAGGGTGCAAAGTTCAGGTTTATTCCGTAGGACTGTAATTCTGCCGCTATTTGTTCTGTCTGTTGTAATAAAAAATCGTTTCCTTTTTCTGCGGCAAATTTTGCAGATAAATATTTTTTGCCGTTGTGAATATTTTCGGTGCGTTCAACCCTTCCGCCTTCTTGGTCTATTGAGAAAAACGGTGAAATTTTTGCACAACTTTTTAGTTCGAAAATCAGCTTTTTAAACTGTTCGGGGGTTTGAATATCTTTTGTAAAGAAAATTACACCGCCAAGCCCGGACTCCAGAGCCTGTTTGGTTTTTTCCCCAACTCCCAGAATGAACATCTGATATAATTTTTCTTTTAAATCCGTCATATTAATTTTTATATGCCAAAGGCAAAACTTCCTTTAAATCAAGTAGTTTGCCGGTTTGAATTACTTCCTGAATTTTTTCATGAATTCTGTCACAGGATTTTTTATCGGGAATTGAAAATCCTTGCGGAAGTTCAAGTTCAGCCGTTGTGTTTGTTGATGTAAATCCTTTGTTCAGAATTAAAAATTCTTTGTATAATTTTAAAATTTTTACATCGAGTGAATCAACTTTGTAATCTTCTCCGATATAATATTTTGCATCTTTTTTCAATCTGTCATAGAAGTTTATTGAGTAATCTGCTTCTTCAACAGTTTCGGCTTCGTCATATTCGCCGTTAAGACAGGGATTACCTTCAATAGTAACATCACCCAAAGATTTTATATAAACTGCCCACAACAAACTTCCCAGACAAAAACCTACGTTGTTGTCTACCATGTGTGTAAGTTTTGGGTAGGCCATTTTAAACTGAAATTTCTTTTGTCCGAAATTTTTGAACTGATTTAATTGAGCATAAATATATTCTGCACTTATTGATAAAATTGTTGTGTGTTGTGCATATCCTGGGTCAAATAAGACCATTTGTGTTTTAGTTGCCGTCATCTGTCTTCCTCATGTTATTCTGTTATTTAATCTTAGCACAACAATTATATCAAAACCAGCTTTTTACAATAATTTAATTATATGGTAATCTTTTAATATGAAAGATTTTTTATTAGGGTTGCTTGACTGGATTTATAAAAAGCGGTGTTACTTTTGCAAAAGTTCAAAAGAATCCGTCAAAATGTGTTCAAAATGTTATGATGAACTGGAATTTTTACCTGTAGGGGTGAACAGGAAAGTTTTTGAAAATGAAATATACTGTGCCGGAGTTTACGATAAAAATCTTCAAAAAATGATACGCGGCTTGAAATATCATGGTCAAAAAGATCTGGCATATTATCAGGCAAAATTTATGTGGGAATATTGGCAAAAGTTAGAGTTTGAAAGCGATTTTCAGATAGTCCCCGTACCGATTTATGAAAGTCGTAAAAGACAGAGAAAATACAATCACATGGAGCTTGTTGCCTTGGAATTTTCCAAACTGTCAGGGTATGATGTTAATTTTGAGCTGATAAAAAGAATAAAGGATACAAAACCTCAGTACAAATTAAACAAGGCACAAAGAATGCTGAATCTTGACGGTGCGTTTGAAGTAAATGCGGGAAAATATATCAAAGGTAAAAAGGTTCTTTTGATTGATGATATTTGCACAACAGGTTCAACCTTTGAAGAAATGATAAAAACTCTTAATGCTTCAGGCATTAGTGATATAACCTGTTTCGCAACAACAACGCCATGGGAGAGTTAGGTTATGATATTGGCTGAATATGCAAAATTTTTACAATCACATAATGAGGCGCTTTTAACTCACAAAACCACCCCACTGAAGCTTTTGCCTGTTTGGATAAAAACGGTTATTGAAAAAAATCCCAAAAGCAACGTGGAAAAAATAGTGCACAAAGAAATTATGTACGCCCAAAACGAAAACGGGGATTATATCATTGTTGGAAAATCCGATAGCGGCAGGGTTTTGGTCAGTGCGCTAATAAAGTTTGCAAAAAGTTATGACAATTATACCCACTCCAAATGGATGGAAATGGTGGAAAAATCTTATAATACAAATTCTTTATAAAACCTAAAATTTCTGGTATAATGTCTGAGTAGGAGTTGAGAGAATGAAAATAGAAGTAAAAGTTCAAAACAATAAATTACAACTTAGTTGGGAAAATCAGAATGCTGATTTTTATAAAGTTTATATGAAGGTTGAAGGTGTATTTTGCGAATGCGCAACGGTTTATGATACCTTTACAACAATTTCAATGCTTCCCGTCGGCGATAATGAATGTTATGTTGCCGCAATAAAAAACGGTGTTGTAATTTCACAAACTCCGAATGTCTATTTCTCCTCTCCAAATCCCGACGGCGTTTGCTATAAAAAAGATGACAAAATAATGTTGTTGTGCAGTACTCAGACAGGAGCTGACGGATACAGATTATATAGAGCAATTGATGAAAACGGCTTTAACGGAGCACAAAATTCAAAACAAAACGGCTTAACGATTGATTATGAAGAAGGCGCAGCATATAAATTAAAACCTTATAATTTCCAAAATAACGAAAGAAATATTTTATCTTCCACCGGAGTTTTATCCGTTGATGATAACAAATTTGAATTTGTTTCCTGCTACAAATCCTATGGCGAAAAGTTGTTTTTGTCCTGGATATATAAAGGTTTTGCAGACGGATTTCGGGTATATCAGGAGGGTTCAGGGTATCCTGTTTTTGAGACCAATGACGGATTGTGCCACCAGATGTATCTGAACAATTACCAAGACGGCGTGAAATTTAGGGTTTGTGCCTTTATAAATACTCCTAACGGAAAAGTCGAAATTGCAGAATCAGAATATGTTTCCCGAATGGAAAGAAGTTATGAAAAGCCCGTGGTGTCAATTATTATTCCGGCATACAATGCACAGGATTATATCTCAAGATGTATAGACAGTGCCCTTGCCTCCAATTTTAATGATCTTGAAATTATTGTGGTAAATGACGGAAGCTCTGACGGAACGCAGGGTATTATTGATTGGTACGTTCAAAATTATCCGAATGTTGTTTCCTTCCAAAAAGAAAACGGCGGAGTCGCTGATACAAGAAATTACGGAATAGAAAGAGCAAGAGGGGAATACATAGCGTTTTTAGATAACGACGATATGGTTCGTCCGAATATGCTGAGCACACTTTATTCATCCATTACCAAAAATTCCTGTGATATTGCGATTGCACCGTTATACAGATTGGTGGATAAGGGTTATACAACACACTGTAATCTGCCGTTTGAAGAAGATAAGGCAATCGATATTAATGAGTATTTCAAGATTCTTTATACTCCCGGATTCTACAACTGTGCAATCTGGAATAAATTGTATAAAGCCGATATGGTAAAAGCTCATCCCCTTGGAATTTTAAAATATGAAGATGTTTCCTGGACTCCGTGTATCCTGTCTTATGCCAAAACCTTCTGTTTTATAAAAACACCGTTTTATGAATGGGACAGAAAAACAAGACCGGAAACCTTCGGGGATGTCTTGGCAAGAATGTCAGATGAGGATTTATTAGAACATCGCAGACAGGCAATGATGTTCTTTGTTGAAAACGGAAATCCTGAGATGACTCAGACGTTGAAAACTATTGCAAAACGCAGACTTATGCGCTATTCAAAGAACGCAAACCATAACGGATACGAAAAACTTATTGAACAGTTAAGTTAATTATTTTAAAAGACTTTTTACGTAGTTATAATATTCGTTATCTCTGACGTTTTCAATATTTTTTGCAACTTGTTCTTTTGAGATAAAACCTCTTATGAGTGCAATTTCTTCAAGGCATGCAATTTTTATGCCCTGATTTTCTTCAATGGTCTGAACGTATTCGCTTGCCTGAAGTAAGGATCTGTGAGTTCCTGTATCAAGCCATGCAAAACCTCTGCCCAAAAGTTCAACGCTTAATTTATTATTTTCAAGATAAATTCTGTTCAAATCAGTAATTTCTAATTCTCCTCTTGCAGATGGCTTAAGGGATTTTGCGTATTCTACAACTTTGTTGTCGTAAAAATACAGGCCTGTTACGGCATAATTTGATTTTGGATTTTTAGGTTTTTCCTCAATGGAAACAGCCCTGCCGTTATCAAATTCAACAACACCGAATCTTTCAGGGTCTTTTACTCTGTATCCGAATACTGTTGCACAGGAATTTTCTTGGGCGTTTCTTACAGCGTTATTAAGCATTCCGGAAAATCCGGGGCCGTAAAATATATTATCGCCCAACACAAGAGCAACAGAGTCGCTGCCGATAAATTCTTCACCCAATATAAATGCTTGAGCCAAACCATCCGGACTTGGTTGTTCTTTATATTCAAACTTAAGTCCGAATTGTGAACCGTCACCCAGTAATTTTTTGAAATTCGGTAAATCCTGAGGGGTTGAAATTATAAGGATATCTTTTATCCCTGCAAGCATAAGAACGGATATAGGATGATAAATCATCGGTTTATCATAAATAGGTAATAATTGTTTTGAAACTCCGATTGTGCTTGGATACAATCTTGTTCCGCTCCCGCCTGCAAGTACAATACCTTTCATTTTCAAACTCCTTTAATACTTCTATGGTCTTGATTATATCATGAAATTTTGATTAGTGATAAAGACGAATATAATCTGCAAGTGCTTCCTGCCAATCACGGCAAATTTCGTCGTTATTCATTACGCTGTATGCCGGTCGCTTTGCGGGGCGAGGGAATTCATCCGTTGTACAGGGGTTCAGATTTACGGTTATCCCTGCAAGTTCAAAAATCTTTTTTGCAAACCCAAACCAGCTCGTTATTCCTGACCCGCAGGTGTGATAAATCCCGTAAGGTTTTTCTTTCAGAATTTTTACTATTGCGTTTGAAAGTTCAACAGTCCAAGTCGGGCATCCGATTTGGTCATTCACAACTTTTAATTCGGGTTTAGCGGCAAAAGATAACATGGTTTCCACAAAGTTTTTCCCGTGTATTCCGTAAAGCCAGCTTGTGCGGCAGATATAAAACTTTTTGCAATATTTTTGAACGGCCTGTTCCCCTTCCCATTTTGTAAGTCCGTATTTATTAAGCGGTTCGGTTTTGTCGGATGGCTGATACGGTTTTGTTCCGTTGCCGTTGAAAACATAATCTGTTGAAATATAGAGTATCGGAATATCATTTGTCCCGCAGAATTTTGCAAGATTTTCAGTTCCGAGAGCATTGATTTTGTGTGCAGTATCATAATCTTCTTCGGCTTTATCCACATTTGTGTATGCGGCACAATGAACTACAAAATCAGGTTTTTCCGCAGATAAAACAGAATCAACCATAGCAGAATTTGTGATATCCAGATTATCAACGTCAGTTTTTATAACTTCATAACCGTTTTTTTCTAATATGGGACAAAGGTCTTGCCCAAGCATTCCGTTTGCTCCGGTTACAAGAATTTTCATTTAATCAGGCTCGCTTTCTTTTCTTCTATATGCTTCATCCAGTCAAGATTGTTCAAATACCAATCAATCGTCATTTTTATACCCTGTTCAAAGGTAACGGACGGAGCCCAGCCGAGTTCGGAGGAGATTTTGTCATTAGAAATTGCGTAGCGTCTGTCATGCCCCAGTCTGTCTTGAACATATTCTATTGAGCTTTCGTCTTTCCCCATAGCATCAAGAATCAAGTGAGTAATTTCAAGATTTGTCTTTTCGTTGTGGCCGCCAATATTGTAGACTTCACCGATTTTACCCTTGTGTAATACGGTATCAATAGCTTCGCAGTGGTCATAAACGTATAACCAGTCACGAACATTTAAGCCGTCTCCATACACAGGTACCTTTTCCCCTCTTAAAAGTTTTGAAATGAAAAACGGAATGAGTTTTTCAGGATATTGATACGGCCCGTAGTTGTTTGAACATCTGGTGTTGAGTGTCGGCATATTGTAGGTTTCGTGGTATGCTCTCACAAGCATATCGGCACTTGCCTTACTTGCAGAATACGGGCTGTTTGGTGCAAGCGGGGTGGTTTCATAAAAATATCCTGTTTTACCCAAAGTTCCGTATACTTCGTCTGTTGAAACCTGTAAAAACCTTTCAACCCCCAATTCTTTGGATGCCTGCAAAAGATTCAAGGTTCCCTGAACGTTTGTTTCAACAAAAATTTCAGGATGTTTGATAGAATTATCTACGTGGGATTCCGCTGCAAAATTCACAACGCAATCACAATTTTTTATTAGTTCACGAACCAATTTCGGATCACAGATATTTCCGTGGACAAATGTATAGTTCGGATTGTTTTCAATATCTTTGAGATTTTCAATATTACCGCAATAGGTAAGAGCATCCAGATTGATTATTTTATAATCGGGATGTTTTTTTAACATATGTCTTACAAAACAGCTTCCGATAAATCCGGCTCCGCCTGTTACAAGAATGGTTGTCATCTTTTAAATACCTCCTTCAGTGTCGGTTGTTTGCTGTCTTTTTCCGAGAGTATGGGGTTGAAATCTATTTCCCAGTCAATGTTGATATCCGGATCGTTCCATAATATTCCTCTGTCGGCCTGAGGGTTATATTCCCCGCTTGCTTTATACAATAATTCAACCTCATCGGAAAGTGCAACAAATCCGTGTGCAAAACCTGCCGGAATGTAAAGCATATGTTTGTTATCTTCTGACAATTCAACTTTTACATATTGCCCGAAGGTTTTTGAATTTGGTCTTATATCAACGGCAACATCATAAATTCTGCCTCTGCCGCAGCGGACAATTTTTGCCTGTTCGTAAGGGGCTGCCTGATAATGCAGACCTCTCAAAACACCTTTGGCTGACTTTGAATGGTTGTCCTGATTAAATTCAACGTTAATTCCGTTTGCGTAAAAATCGGATTTTTTATACGATTCCATAAAAAAACCTCTGTTATCCCCGAAAACTTTCGGTTTAATCAATATAACGTCTTCAATTTTTTGTTTTTCAAATTCAAATGGCATATCAAACTCCGATTAAGCAAATTATATCATAAAAAATGTGTTCTATAAAATTTTTGAAAAAAGATACTATAAGAACAGTTAATATTTTTTGTTAAGTAACAAAATCTTTACTCAGTGTAAAGATTTTAGCCACATTTAGTATGTTTATGATATACTTTTGGTACAGACTTATTGGATTGGAGGTAGAGTTTTGACTCAACAGAACATGTTTGAACACGGGAAGATAGTTCCTGTAAATATAAGAGAAGAAATGAAGCGCTCATATATTGATTACGCAATGAGTGTTATTGTAGGGCGTGCCCTGCCGGATGTTCGTGACGGTTTAAAACCTGTCCACAGACGTATATTGTACGCTATGAATGAATTAGGCATGACACCTGATAAACCGTTCAGAAAATGCGCAAGAATTGTCGGTGAAGTTTTGGGTAAATATCACCCGCACGGTGACAGTTCAGTATATGAAGCTTTGGTTCGTATGGCACAAGATTTTTCAACCAGATATTTGATGGTTGACGGGCATGGTAACTTTGGTTCGGTTGATGGTGACGGGGCTGCTGCAATGCGTTATACAGAAGCTCGTATGCACAAAATCACTCAATCAATGCTTGCCGATATAGATTGTGAAACAGTTGAATTTGAGCCTAACTTTGACGGTTCATTACAAGAACCTTCCGTTCTGCCGGTAAGACTTCCGATGCTTTTATTAAACGGTGTTTCCGGTATTGCTGTCGGTATGGCAACAAATATTCCTCCACACAACGTCTGTGAAGTTGTTGATGGTACTATTGCGTTGATTGATAATCCGAAAATTACGGTGCAGGAATTGATGGAATATATTAAAGGACCTGATTTTCCGACAGCCGCAACTATTATCGGTATAAATGATATTAAACAGGCTTATGAAACAGGCAGAGGCTCTATTAAGATGTCTGCAGTATCCGGTTTTGAAGAAATCGCCGGCGGCGCAGGACGTCAGGGAAGAACTGCTATCGTTATTACGGAAATTCCTTATCAGGTCAATAAATCTCAGTTGATTGAAAAAATTGCAGAACTTGTCAAGGAAGAAAGAATTAAAGGCATTTCCGATATTCGTGATGAATCCGACCGTGAAGGTATGAGAATTGTCATCGAACTGAAACGTGATGCAAAACCGGATGTCGTTAAAAACAATCTGTACAAATACACACAGCTTTCAACAACATTTGGTGTTAATATGGTTGCTCTTTGCGGCAAACAACCAAGACTTCTTAATTTGTATGAAGTTTTGAATGAATTTGTTGAACACAGAATTGAAATTGTTACACGTCGTACAATTTTCTTCCTGAAGAAAGCAAAAATCAGAGCTCATATTTTGGCAGGTTTGATTATTGCATTGGGCTCTATTGATGAAGTTATTGAGCTTATCAAAAAATCCAAAACAACAGATGATGCTCGTGACGGATTGATGAGCAGATTCGGACTTGATACAGATCAGGCAAATGCAATTCTTGAAATGCAATTAAGACGTTTGACAGGTTTGGAACAAGATAAAGTAAAAGCTGAATACGACGATTTATTAAAGAAAATTGAAGAATATGAAGCTATACTTGCAAGCCGTCAAAAAATTCTTGACATCATTAAAAAAGAACTTTTGGAAGATAAAGAAAAATACGGTGACGAAAGAAAAACTCAAATTTTGCCGGAACAGGGCGAAGTAACAATAGAAGATTTGACACCAAATACTCCGATGGCTGTATTTATTACTCACCAGGGATATTTGAAACGTATTTCTCTTGATACTTTTGAACGTCAAAACCGTGCAACAAGAGGTAAATCAGGTATAAAAACAAAAGAGGATGATGATATTCAGCACTTCTTTACGGCAATGATGCACGATAAAGTGTTGTTCTTCTCTTCTAAAGGTACGGTTTACAGTCTGAACGTTTATGACTTCCCTGAAGGCGGACGTCAGGCAAAAGGCTTGCCGATAGTAAACGTTCTTCCGATAGAGCAGGGTGAAAAGATTACGGCTGTTGTTCCGGTAAGTTCATTCTCAAAAGAACTGAATCTGATAATGCTTACACAAAAAGGTAATATCAAACGTATTGAACTTGATAACTTCTCAAATATCAGACGTAACGGTATTATTGCAATCGGACTTGATGAAGGCGACAGTTTGAATTGGGTTAAACTTGCAACTGCAAAAGATGAAATAATTATCGGTACATCTTGCGGTATGGCAATAAGATTCCCGATACAAGACCTCAGACCTCTGGGCAGAAGTGCAAGAGGGGTAATCTCAATGAAGTTACGTTCAGGAGATGAAATTGTCGGATGTGACATTGTTCCGCAAGACTATGATGCAGATTTGCTCGTTGTAACTTCTGACGGATTCGGCAAACGTACAAAATTGTCAGAATTCAGAAGCCAAAACAGAGGCGGAATAGGGCTTATTGCAACTAAATTCAAATCAAGCTCGTCAAGACTTGTTGCGCTTACTATCGTAAGAGATTCTGATGATATTATGCTTGTTACCGCAAACGGTGTTGTAACAAGACTTAACGCAGGATCTATTTCACGTCAGGGCAGACCGGCAACAGGTGTCAGAGCTCAAAATCTGAACGATAATGATAATGTCGTTTCAGTTAATAAAATAATTAATCCGGATGAAAATGATGTGACAATTAAGATAGCATCTTCATCTTCGGAGAATTCAGAGACTGTTGAAGAAGAAATCCAGCAAACGAGTTTGCTCGGTGAAGATATTTCTTCAGAAGAATAAACATATAAAGTAAATTAT
>JAFYDY010000073.1 GCA_017544545.1 bacterium | reverse complement strand
TATTGCCTTTTGCGCATCACGTTCTGCCTTTTGGGCATCTTTTACCGCTTTCTGTGCAAGTTTTTCCTCCTGCTTCAAAAGTTTTGCCTCTTGTTTTGCTTTCAATTTAGCCTGTTTTTCCTCAGCCTTTTTAGCTTTTGCAAGCATTTTTTCATCGGCATCATCTAAAAAGTCTTTTACGGTTTCTTCTTTTTTGGCCTTAACCTTTTTAGCTTTTTTACCCGTTTCTTCAACGTTTTCTTCTGCAGTATTCAAAAAGTCCTTCAGCCACTGTTCCTGCTGTTCAACAGTTTTTTGTGTTTCCTCGGCAACCCCTTCGGTCTGAGTTGAGGTAACATTCGTCACAACTTCTTTTACTTCCTCGGCTTTTTGTTTTACCTTCGGTGCAACCACAGGAACTTCAGCACTCGCTGACTGTACAGTCTCCGGAATTATCAATTCAGGCTCTTTAGATATTTCTTCGGCCTTCTTCACCGTGGCTTCAGCAGTTGCTTTTGTTTCTTCCGCAACAGCTTTTGTTTCTTCAACGACTGTTTTAATTTCTTCAACCGGCTCAGGTGTAACCGTTTCAACAGTTTCTTTTACAGCCTTGTGTATCTGAGAAAAATCATCCGTAATCCTCGGAGTTGTATTCAAATTCGTACTTTGAGCTGCTGCTATATGCTGATCTCTGCTGAAAAACGGTGCTGCATGAGGATCAAATTCAATTACTTCATCTTCAGGGTTAATTACAAGCATTTTTTGTTGAGCACTGTATTCATCCCAATTTACATCAGCAAACTTTTCTTTTATTTGTCCCGGAGAAGAAGCAGCTTCAACGGAAGGTCTGAGGTCAGGCAATATAACTTTCGGAGCCTGTTCTACCTTTTCAACAGATTCAACAGTATTTGCCTCAACATCGTTTTCAGCTCTCGCAATAGTTTTGGCAAGACTTTCCTGTGCGTTTTCTTTTGCCAGGGCTAATTTTTGTTCGGAATCTGACGGTTTTGCGGATATTGTTTCAACCACCGTGGTAACATCTTTTTGTTGAACTTCGATATCTTTCGGATCGGAAACAACTGTTGAAACCACAGGTTCAGAAACTTTTTCATATTTTATGTTGAAATCTTCCGTTGATTTCTGCTCTGCAGCAGACACAACGGTTGTTTTTAAATTTTGTTCCGTTTTTACAATATCTTTAGGCTGTTCGGTCTTGACATCACCTGCAATTTTTACCGAATCATCTGCAGTAAATACCATTGGTTCTCCTTTTGCCGCAGACACAGGAGCAGCCACAGGAACACCCAGACCTATACGCACGCCCTCCGAAGTATTTTCTTCCTCTTTTTGACTGTCAATGGAGTCTCCTGCATTAGAAACAACATATTCCGTTTCATTATTTTCCTCGATAACTACCGGCTTTTTGGCAGCAACAGGCTTTGCGGTCTGAGGTTTTGCAGCATAATCTTGCTCCAAAAGTTTTTGTGCAATTGACGGAGTGAGATCAACGACATTTTCATTACTGAGTTGTTTTACACTATCAGGTACAACAAACTCGGGCATAAGCGGAATCATACGGCTTGTAATTCGGTATCCGTTTGCATTAGGAATTATTTTGCCGTAACTGTCAAAGGCTGTTCTTATGTAATCAATTTGATTTTCTAAATCCTCAGAGCTCATTTCAAAATCAAAACCGTTTTGTGAAGCCAAAGATTTTATTACAGGATTTTCAAAAGCTTTATCAAATTCTTCTTTTGAATTTTCACCTTTTTGCTCAAGAATTTGAGCTTTAAGGTAATGCAAATAATTCGGCAGGGTTGCTTCTTTAGCCGAGGTTGTTTTTATATCAGCATTATAAATATCATTCATACCTGCAAATATTTTTTCAACGTTTTCCAAAGCCGCATCATTATTACCTGATTTTGCGTACGCTAAAGCCTGAAGATACAATACCGAGTTATAATTTGATACGTGCCTGTTCAAAAGTTTTGTTGTTGTTTCTATAACTGCCGGATAATCACCCTTAATTTGCTGGGCTAATGATTTGTAATACATACTGTTATAGTCATTTTCTCTTTGAGAAATCGCTTTGTCAAAATACGTTACGGCTTCATCGTTATTGCCAATTAAAAGATTGTTAAGTCCAATATAATAGTCATAGGTTGAAATATTCGGATTCAGTTTTATCGCCTTTTTAAAATACTCAATAGATTTATTAGCTTTTTCTTTTGAAAAAGACTTTTCAGCTTCGTTGTAATAAATCTGCCCTAAACTTGCAAGGGATTCAAAATCATTCGGATTCAGAGTTATAGCTTTTTCAAATGCTTTTATCGCCTCCGTATCCTGATCAAGACCTGCCATTACAACACCTGTTAAATAATGAGTCAAATAATATTTTGGCAAACTTGCTGAAAGAGCCGGCAACTTATACGCAGCTTCGTGGTAGTCACCCTTTTCAATATCATTGATTACAGCCATTATTTCCACATCATTACCCTGAGGATTGAAGATCTTGCCATATTTTTGAGGGCAATTAATTTTGAAAATATCATTTACTTTAGGTTGCGGAAGATACTGATGAGAATTGTATTCAAACGCTTTTCTGAAGGATTCCTCATACGCAGGATCATTCAGGGCTTTTTGTGCATACATCAACTCACCATATAAAATTCCTAATTCGGGGTTTTGGGTTTGACCTTCTTTATCGGCACCCAAAACATACGCACCTACGACCTTTGTCCCTGTTATAAATTTGTCATCGCCCGTTTTTATATCAACAGCAGTCTGAAAATCCTGACGGGCAAGTTCATATTGACGCAACGCATAATAGCACTCCCCTCTGAGTTTGTATCCTTCATACTTTTTAGGTTTACCGTTTATATATGCATTTAAATAGGTTATCGCAGATTCATATTTTTTGTCTGCCATATCGGCTTTGGCACTTTCAAGAGTTTCCCTGTTAGCTTTTATCGTAGTAATATTCTCATCACTGTCGCTTGCAGTTAAAATTACACCCTCAGTTGCCGGCTTTGAATAAGCTGCAGTTCCGACTGTGCAAAGGTTCAATACCATAACAGCAACCAATAAACCTATTTTATTATTTCTTTTCATAATAACCCCATTCCTGTTTCCAAGAGAATTATACAACATAAACAGCATTTAATAAAGCAATCGGCAGATATTATTTATTCCTTTGTTACATTATGATAGAATTAAAAAGAAAGGGAACATAAGTTATGAAAAGATGTTTTTGGGTTGATCCTAACAGTGAAATATATATAAAATATCACGATGAAGAATGGGGAGTTCCCAAATATGATGACAGGGATTTGCTTGAATTACTGATTTTAGAATCTTTTCAGGCCGGATTATCCTGGATTACAGTACTAAAAAAGCGTGAAGCCTTTCGCAAAGCTTTTGATAACTTTGATATAAACAAAATTGTAAAATACGACGAAACAAAGATTTCCGAATTAATGAATAACCCCGGTATTATCAGGTGCAAAAATAAAATTTTATCAGCAATAAATAATGCTAAAATTTTCAAAGAAATTCAAAAAGAATACGGCAGCTTTTCTGATTACATATGGGGATTTACGGGGAATAAAATTATTCAAAGAACAACAAAAGAACTGCCCATTTCAACTCCCTTATCCGATAAAATATCAAAAGACCTAAAGAAAAGAGGAATGAAATTTGTCGGAACAGTAATTATATATTCTTATCTTCAGGCAATCGGAGTGGTAAACGATCACGATTTTGAGTGTTTTACACAAAAAAATAAGGCTTGAAGCCTTATTTTTTTTTAGTTCATCGACATTGTTTCTTCTTTGACAATAGTCCTTTTAACTTTGTTTGTAGAAGTCCTCGGCAGAGGTTGTTTTCTAACCGTTATATTAACAGGTCTCTTGTACGGAGCCAATTGGACAGACATCTTTTTAACCTCCTGAATTATGAAGGTGCTTAGTTCATCTTCGTCAGTGTATTTATCTAATATTTCTTTTGTCGGAACAATTACCGTCATAATTTCTTCTGTACCGTCTTTTGCACCGGATTTTCTTGTAGCACCGAATACGCAAATTTCTGCAAAATTCGGATTGTTTTCCAATACGGTTTCAACTTCCTCAGGAAAGACTTTTTTACCACCGGATAATACAATCATATTTTTCAAACGGCCGGTAATATAAAGTCTGCCATCCTCGTCAATTCTACCCTTGTCACCTGTATGAAGCCATCCGTCAGGTTCCAATACTTCTGCGGTCTTTTCAGGGTTTTTGTAATACCCCTTCATAACAGACGGTCCTTTAACAAGCAATTCACCTGTATTTTCATCAATCTTTGCATTGTATGAATCCAGTATCGGACCAACAGACGTCAGTTTTCTGTCATCACCTCTGTCCATTGAGATAACAGGGCTTGTTTCAGACAATCCGTAACCCTGGAATACTTTTATACCAATACGTTCAAAGAATTCACCCACTGCCGGATCTAACGGAGCACCGCCTGCAATAAAGCCGTAGAAATTGCCGCCAAATTTTGCAAGAATACTTCTAAACAGCTGTCTTTTGATAGAATAATCCGTTATATATTTTGCCGCAGCATATGATTTTTCAAACAATTCTCTTTCATCCTCCGACAAAGAACGAATATCTGCTTCAATTGTTGTTTTAAGGAGTTTTAAAAACGCCGGAACTACAATCATAAAATCAATTTTCTTTTCCCTCATATCAGCAAGAACATCATTTGGTTTCAAACTCTGAGGATAATATATTGATGAACCTCTGTTCAGAAACGCCGAAAAGCCGACAGTCAGTTCAAACAAATGGTTCATCGGCAAAATTGATAACAGATTTACACATTCCTGTGGTAATATCTCCGGCAAAACTTTTGACATTTCCAAAACCTGTGTAATCATATTACCAAAAGTTGTTTCCACTCCTTTGGGTGCACCTGTTGTACCTGATGTGTATATAATCAATGCAGTATCTTTTAAAGAGCGATGACGCCATCTGCAATCATCACTTGACGCAAGATGGTACAAACTCGGATATTTAGCATCCGTACGTGGTTCGTCCATAATTATTATATGTTTTATTGACGGAATTCTCTTTTTTAACTCCTCGGCTTTTTCCAAATTAGCCTGAGAAACAGTCATTACAGAAGGCTGGCAGTTAGATAAAATAGACTCCAATTCATAAATAGTCAATTTGTTATCTAACGGAACAGTAATCAGTCCTGAAATCACCGAACCAAAAAGACACGCCCCCATTTCGGGCATTGATTCTGACAATATTGCAAGCTTTTCTCCTTTTTGCATTTGCAATTCGGAAATCAAATAACTTGCCAACTGTCTGGTTAGCATTCCCAAACCTTTATATGTCAATTCTTTCCAGCCGTATTTATTTCTTTTTCCAAGAGCGATTCTCTCGCCGTATAGTTTTGTATTTATATCCAGCCTTGCCAGTACATTTTCTTTCATATATGTATCGTCTCCCTTTGTCTATCAACTGTTTTCTTGAGGATTATAGCACAAAGTACTATATTTACACAAATTCCGCTCTTAACAGGCACAATTCCTCGCCTGTTGAAGCACTTCTTATAGTATGTTCTGTTACATTATTTTCCCTGTCATACATAACCTGAGATACAACATCTTCTCCATATGTTATTTCATGCTTAAAATAAATATCCATTGATTTTAGGTCATGAGATTTTCTAAAATCTGCATCCAGAGCTTCCAAAGCCCAGGTTATATATACAGTATTGTTTACGTGATTATTTATATCCAAATCATCATACCTTACGTGAAAAGTTTTTTCAAAATCAACCCTTTCAATAGGTCTGAGCTTTTGCAATTCCAAATCGTCTTCTCTTTCTTCGTAAAGGTAAAACTCCGGAAATTCTTTTTGAATATTTACTACCGACTTGTTGTTTATATCAACAACGAACCAGCACGATGAAGCTCTTAAAATACGATTGCCCGTATTATTGTCATACACTTCAAAATCACGATAGGCATTCATTCTGCGGCAACCGCGGCTTTCAGTTACGACCTTAATCTCGCTGCAATCTCTCGGAGTAGAATCAAATTCAACTCTGTACCTGATTAAAAACCATGCCAGTCCTTTATCTAACAGATTACTCCAACCGTATCTGATATCATATTTTTCAATGCCGGAGGCTGCTAATTCCTGCATATGATTAAACATCAAAACAGGTTTTATTCTGTGCATACAATCAGCTTCTGCTATGGATACGGGGTGTATCGCCTCAGCAATCATACTTTCTGTTTCTTTGGTCAATAATATTGTCACCTGATATTCTCCCTGTTATACGCTGATAGGTTCAACAGCGTATTTCTGTCTGAATTCTTCAACTTTTTTACTAAATTCGCCGACATCGGCTTCTTTTAACTGATTTTTCAATGTATGTTTCGGCACTGATACGTTCATTGACTGAATTGTATTGGTTGCAATATTTGAACAGTGATCTGATATACGTTCCAGATCATTCAATATTTCCGCATACACAAACCCTCTTTTTATGTGGGCTTTTTCAGCTTTGACACGCTTAATATGGTTTTTCTTTGCGAAATATGCAATATCATCAACAACCTGTTCAAGCGGCTCTACGTGATAGGCAGAACCCAAATCCTGATATATAAATGCATTAACCGTAACATCAAAAACTTCTTTGACAGCATTAACTACACGTTTTAATTCGTCAATGGTTTCAGGAGCTAATGTCCATTCTTTTGTGTGCATAGTCGTTGCAATATTCAAAATGTGAATTGCGTGGTCTGCAATTTTTTCAAAATCAGAAATTGACAACACCAGCTGAGATATCATGCTGCTGTCTTCTTCAGACAATTCTCTTGCTGATAATTTTTGCAGGAATGATTCCAAAGTATCTTGGTATTTATCAATCAAAAGTTCATTTCTGTTAATAACTTCAGCAGCTTTTGGATTATAGTGTTTCAGCATTTTAACAGACAGGGCCAGGGTTTCTCTTGTAACCTTTGCCATATCACCCGTTGCTTTATAACACTGAACAATCGCAATTGACGGAGTAACCAGCAAACGTTCATCAAGAATAACCTCATTTTCATCTGTTTCATCTTTGATTATTGAATTAACGAATTTCAAAAGCAGCTTACTCAACGGGAAACAAACCATGACCGTCACAACGTTATAAGCCGTATGAACAATCGCAATACCAAAAGGATTCGACATATGCGTCAAGGGATTTATAAAATGAATAAATATCTCATATAAAACCAAAAACGCCAATGCTCCTGTAATATTGAATATAATGTGAGTTGCAGCAACTTTTTTAGCATTCGTATTAACTCCGATACTTGACAATAGCGCCGTAACACAAGTACCAATATTTTGTCCGGCAATAATAGGAGCTGCAACAACATACGGAATACTTCCCGTCATAGACAGTGCCTGCAGCATACCGACAGAAGCCGCAGAACTTTGTATTATTGCAGTTACAATTAAACCTACAAGCAAGCCCAAAATCGGATTTTTAAATAATGTGAGGATATTTGTGAAATTCGGATCATGCGCCAAAGGTGCCATAGAAGATGACATTAAGCCCATACCAAACATCAAAATCGCAAACCCTATTAAAAACGAACCTATCGGCTTTCTTCTTGAATAATTATTCTTAGTCGTCATTAAAAGGATTACACCAATCAACGCTAATATCGGAGAAAAAGATTCCGGTTTTAATAATCTTAAAAAGAAATTTGTACTTTGGATACCGGACAAACTCAAAATCCAGGAGGTTGCCGTTGTTCCTATATTTGAACCTAACGTAATTGCAATAGTCTGTGCAAGCTTCATAATTCCTGAGTTTACAAAACCAACAAGCATAACTGAAACTGCCGAAGAACTCTGAACTGCAACCGTCATTATTATACCGAGCAAAAAGCCCTTAACAGGATTTGAGGTTAAATGTTCAAGCAGTTTTTCCAACTTACCGCCGGAGATTTTTTCCAACCCGCCGGACATTACAATCATCCCGTATAAAAAGAAGGCTAATCCTCCACAAAGGGTAAAAATAGAAAATATATCCATTACTCTGCCTCCTCAATAATATCTATATGATAATTTTTCATTGTTTTACTTCCTAAGCTACACATAAAAATTATCCTATAAACGTCAAAATTTTTCAACAAGGGGTAAATATATGTTAAGCGTTGTTATACCTGATTAAGCCTTAGTTTTATCAACACCTTTTACATCTTTAATAACGAAAGGTCTTACAAAGGCATACGTTCCGTACAGAGAAGCTAACAACCCTGACAGACTCAAAAATTTTGAGAGTTTCGGATGCTTTACAGCAAGACTGCCCAAGGTTACAAGAGTTGTACCTGCCATTATGCTGAGATAACCTTTGAATATGGTTCTCGGAACGACAACGGTATCCGTCATATCTGCATAATTTTTTGTTTTTTCATGGAATTGAGATAGCAAATCACTTTTTTGAGGGTTTGCGCCGAATTTTACCCCGCTTATTCTGTCAATTATCATATATACCCCTATTTTTTAAAGTCCAGTAAAATCAAAGATGATGATTTTAACAAATCATATGCCCATTTTGCAATAATACAGCCGCCAAGAATTCCCATTGTCGGATCTAAGAATACCAATCCGAAATATTTGCCGAGCAACAGAGCAGTTATTGCTAAAATTGAGGTGAAAGCATCTGCCAGAATGTGAAAATATGCAGCTTTAAAGTTCAGGTTATCACCTTTTTCCACATCACTTTTGCCACCATGTACACAACAGTGCTCGTGATTATCATCGTTTATTTCATGATGACACTCTTCACAGTGATGTTCGACACTTTCATGGTGTTCACAATTATCACAACCCAAATGAACATGATGTCCACCCATTATGGCAACACATAAAAGGTTTACAACGAGCCCGATAACAGCAACTAAAATAGCATCCGTAAACGAAATATTGAGTGGTCTGAACAATCTTTCAACAGATTCATATATAATACCCAATGACGTAAACCCTAACAATATCGCACTTGTATACCCGCCCAGTGCGTTAAATTTATCGGTTTTATCTTCGAACCTGATAGCCAAAACGCAACAGATAAAGGTAATTAATAGCGCAAGTGCGTGGGTACCCATATGGAATCCGTCAGCCGTCAGCGCCATCGAATGCGAAACAATACCAAAATAAATTTCCGCAATCATCGTCAAAATAGTAACAATGATAACCGCCATTGTTCTTTTTTTCAGCATTCTGTTATCCATACATCATAATATACAACTTTAAATTTAAAGTGCAATAGTGTACGGGAATTTTAATAATTTGACTTAAATTTTGCACAGCTTTAACATTATATTATGATTGAAAATTATATGGCATATCTGATGATGCTTGAAGAAAAGCTCAAGAGGTTTTTTGACAGTCAAAAGCCCTATATTTTCTGTAAACCAGGTTGTTCAAAGTGCTGCGAAAACGCTCAATACCCGTTCTCACAAATAGAATTTGAATATATTAAAATCGGGTTTAACCTGCTGCCCTACAACGTAAAAGAACAAATCAGACAAAATGTTGAAAGAACACTGGAATTAAAACGTCAAAATAAAGAAAAGAAATTCGCGTACGTTTGTCCGTTTCTGATAAACAATATGTGCTCGGTTTATAACTACCGCGGAATAATTTGCAGAACCTTCGGACTGATGAATGTCGATGTTGATGGTGCCGGCTCAAATATTCCGTTCTGTGCCTATGACGGGCTTAACTATTCAAACGTATTTGACCAAGAGAAACAAATCATTTCAAAAGATATGTACAAAAAACTCGGGGTGAAAGAAGAGCCCTGTGCATATAATGTACGCTACGAATTTTTAACCGATCCTGATTTTGCAAAAGGTTTCGGGTTTGAATTCGGCGAGATAAAACCACTCATTGACTGGTTTGAGGGGTAAAGGGTTAAATATTGAAGAAGTCGTGTTTAACCTGATGGCGCGGGAAATGAGTCACTTTATCCTGTCTTACTGCTAAGCCGTCCATAAAATATTTTTCTTTACTGCATATCAGCTCACCTGCACGACGAATTTGAGCAAATACCCATTCTATGCCGTTGCGATCCGCACTACGTGTAAAGGTATACACATCACCGTTTGGAAGTACTCTTCTACCCACAGCTTTAACCACAGCACCAAGACCTTTAGGCAGTTCTCCAAAATGCATATCTCTCATGATTTCCTTAAATACTTTAGGGTATGAATCTATAAGACCACTCGTATATTTATAAAAGTCATTGCCCTGCTTTCGAACCGGCACTACTGAGCGCCTCAACTTACCGCTTTTCATATGTTTAACGACATTAATGCCATTCTTACCCAAACTTGCATATACATTTGTGATCATGAGGTTTTCCTTTCTACCTGCCTAACTCAAATTCGTATTAATTAAGTCAAAAGCAAAAAATAATTGTCCATATAATCCTGCTATTTTTACATATTGTAACAAACTAAAATTACTGTTTCATGTATTTCAAGATAATATCTCTTGCCTGAATTGCCTGATCTTTTGTAAGAGGCGGGGTATCCCCGAGCGGATAATCCAAGCCCAACCCTTTATATTTACTCTTAGCCATATCGTGATATGGCAAAACATCAAGTGCTTCAACATTTTTTAGAGTTTTCAAAAATTTCCCCAACTCTGATAAATAGTATTCGTCAAAGGTAATGCCGGGGACAACAACGTGTCTTACCCACATCGGAATATTATTTTCAGATAAATAATGGGCAAATTGCAAAATATTTTTATTTGTATGACCGGTAAGTTTTTTATGTTCCGAATCATCAATATGCTTGATATCCAGCATAACAAGATCCGTATATTTCAAAACATTATCAATCTTTTCGGTATCGTCAGAATTAAAAGTAACACCTGATGTATCAAGCGCCGTATGGATATTTTTTTCTTTTGCCGCTTTAAATAATTGTGCAACAAACTCCGGTTGCAATAACGGTTCGCCGCCGGTTACGGTAATCCCGCCTTTGCAAAACTCTTTGACACCTTCATACTGCACCAGAATACCATTAACCGACATTTTTTTATTTAGCACTGCATCCCAAGTATCAGGATTGTGGCAATATTTGCAGCGCATAGGGCAGCCCTGCAAAAATACAACAAAACGAATTCCGGGCCCATCAACCGTCCCGCAAGTCTCTATTGAATGAATATTACCAAAAATCTCGCTTTCCATAATAAACAAACTACAAAATCAGATAACCTGACAAAGTACCGGGAAACAAACATTTACCCCTACATTGAGCTGTGGAAGGTTCTTGAGATAACATCATCCTGCTGCTCTTTTGTCAGTTTTGTGAAGTTAACGGCATAACCGGAAACTCTTACTGTTAATTGCGGATATTTTTCAGGATGAGCCTGAGCGTCCAGTAATGTTTCACGGTTGAAGACATTAACGTTCAAATGGTGTCCGCCTTTTTCAACGTAACCGTCAAGCAAGCTTATTAAATTTTCTTCTTGTTGAGTTGTCATTTTATAATCTCCTTATTTAACATCCGTAACAGCTTTTTCCTGAGGTTTGCTTATAAATACGAAATTATCCGAATTTCCGCTGCAGCAACCCGGGTCAAAACTTACATTCAAATCACCCATGAACACTTCATCTTTACCCAATGCGTTCGGAATAATTGAGAAGGTATTAGAAATACCGTCTTGCGCATCCTTAAACGGAAGTTTTGCAACAGAAGCCAAAGATGCTACAGCTCCGTTTTTGTCACGTCCGTGCATCGGATTAGCACCCGGAGCAAGAGGGATACCCGCTTTTCTGCCATCAGGAGTGTTACCTGTTTTCTTTCCGTAAACAACGTTTGAAGTGATTGTCAGAATTGACATTGTCGGAATTGAATTTCTGTAAGTGTTATGAGTTCTGATCATATCCATAAATTTGTGGACAATATCAACGGCAATAGAATCAACTCTGTCATCGTTGTTTCCATATTTCGGGAAATCGCCTTCTACTTCATAATCAACAACAATTCCTTTTTCATCACGAATTGTTTTAACTTTTGCATATTTGATTGCAGAAAGAGAATCCGCCACAACTGACAAACCTGCAATACCTGTTGCGAAATAACGTTTTACATCTCTGTCATGTAAAGCCATTTGTGAGCGTTCATAACAGTATTTGTCGTGCATATAGTGAATAACATTTAAGGTATTTGTGTATAACCATGCCAGCCAATCCATCATACCTTCGTATTTTTCCATAACTTCATCATAATCAAGATATTCAGATGTTATAGGTCTGTATTTCGGGCCGACCTGTTCTTTATTTTTCTCATCAACACCGCCGTTTATTGCGTAGAGCAAGCATTTTGCGAGGTTTGCACGGGCTCCGAAGAATTGCATTTCTTTACCGACAACCATAGATGATACACAACAAGCGATTGCATAATCATCACCGTGTGTAACTCTCATCATATCATCATTTTCATACTGAATTGATGATGTTGTGATTGAAATATGAGCAGCATACTGTTTGAAATTATGCGGCAATCTTGTAGACCAGAGAACTGTCATGTTCGGTTCCGGTGCAGTGCCGAGATTTTCCAGAGTATGCAAATATCTGAAGGAGTTTTTAGTAACCAAAGTTCTGCCATCGACACCCATACCTCCGATAGATTCGGTTACCCACGTAGGATCGCCGGAGAACAATGAATTATATTCAGGTGTTCTTGCAAATTTCACAAGTCTTAATTTCATTATAAAGTGGTCAATTAATTCCTGTGCTTCGGATTCGGTTATAATACCTTCTTTTAAATCACGTTCGATATAAATATCCAGGAAGGTTGAAGTTCTTCCGATTGACATTGCGGCACCGTTTTGTTCTTTTACGGCACACAAATAACCGAAATACAACCACTGAACAGCTTCTTTTGCGTTTCTTGCAGGCTGAGAAATATCAAAACCGTAAATTTTACCAAGTTCAATCATTTCTTGCAGTGCGCGAATTTGTTCTGCCAATTCTTCCTTCAACTGAATTTTCTCAGGAGTCATAGCACCGTGAACAGATGCGTGCTGCTCAATTTTATCCTCAATAAGTCTATTAATACCGTAAAGAGCAACCCTTCTGTAATCGCCTATTATACGACCTCTGCCATAAGCATCCGGCAAACCTGTTAAAATTCCGGCATGTCTTGCTGCACGCATTTCCGGAGTATAAACATCAAATACGCCCTGGTTATGTGTTTTTCTGTATTTTCTAAAGATTTCACTGACTTTTGGATCTATTTCATAGCCGTATGAACTGCATGAAGTTTCAGCCATTCTGATACCACCAAACGGCTGGAGAGCGCGTTTCAACGGTTTATCCGTCTGCAAGCCTACGATTTGCTCCAAATCTTTATCGATATATCCTGCACCATGGGAAGTTATTGTGGATACAATCTTTGTATCCATATCCAACACACCGCCATTTTGGCGTTCTTTTTCAAATAATTCCAAGCACTCATTCCACAACTTTGTTGTAGCCGGAGTCGGTCCGGCCAAAAAGCTTGAATCACCTTCATATGGAGTGTAGTTACGCTGTATAAAGTCTCTCACATTTATTTCGTGGTTCCATTTTCCGGAAACAAACTCTGCTTCAGGGTAGAGTTTTCTACTTTTATCAACTACTGATTCCATTTATTTCTCCTCAATCTGTCTGGTATTAATATCTATCCGCAAAAAATTTGCATGTATACATAATCTATTGTACAACATAAAACGCAAAAAAAAATTTTTGTTACATAATTTATACTTCTTTGTTACACATTGTTAAAAGTATATATACGAAATACATATAATATGAAATCCCACAAAAATAAAAAACTTTATATATATAGGGGAATCCATATAAAGGAAATTTTTGGTGGGAATAGCAGCATTAGCAAAAGCAATAATTCATGTAGCTCCGGAGGTAATAAAGCCTGTTACAAAACTGCGTCCGCAAAATATTGTAACATTAGAAAAATCTGCGATTAAACTTTTTACTGCGACTTCAGAAAAAGGTATACAAAGCGCGACTAAATCTCTCGTAAAAAATTCTAATGTTACACACGCCATTGATCTTTTTACCGCAACCATAAAAAGCCATTTCACAAAGCTTTTTAAAGTTCCTCATGAGGGAGAACTTAACAAATTATTCAAAAATATTGTTGACTCCGATATAAAAAATCTTGACGGTTTAATTGAGCATTTGAAGCTGGAAGGTATTAATGCCCATTCTGTACGCCGGTATTTTGATTCAAAAACTTTAGGCGGATATGAAATTGATGAACTTATAAATGCGGGCTTGTTAAATAACAAGACTGAATTGTTATCAACCTTTATAAAAGATTTAAAAGCCCATCCCTTTATAAAAAAACATACTGTTTTTTCACCTTATAATCTTGATTTTGCTGAAACCGCCGAAATTGCAGAAGTATTAAAGGAAGGTAAATTTTTTGATTTGGGCAAAATTACAAAAATTTTAAAAACAAAAAACCCTGAACTATACGAAAAATTAGGCGGGGAAATGGCTTTTATGCAGAACTCTCAGGGAAAAACAATTGCCTATAACAGTATAAGTGAACTTCAAGACAAATTATATGGTATAAAATCAATCAGCAAGTATATCACAGACCCTCAAAAAATAAAAACTCTTGATTTCGCAATAAACGACGAAGTAAAAACTTTTTTGTATTCTGATGCTTTAAATGTAGGGGATTTAATAATTCCAAAAATCGGACAGCGAGAAATTAAAACTCTTATAGAGAGTAACATGCTCACCACAGATTTTCTCAAGACTCCGGAATTTAGAAATTTTCTTAAAGATAAAGCTTTCCGGGAAAGACTTTCTGCTATAAAAGTTTCATACAAAAATCCTTTAGGCATAAAAATTGATGACACCGTTGATGCTATTAAACTGCTTGAAAAGCTGGATAAAGAAGGAATACAGGCGCTTAATTGCAACGAAGTACACGCATTAACCAATGTGATTACTGACTTTTATAACAAACTCCCCTCTGATATTCAAAAGGATATGATAAAGAGATTCTCTGATAAAGGCACCCATATATATACGATTGTTCAAGGAATGAAAAATGATATAAAAGCAGTCACACAAGCAAAAATTTTACCAAATGGAAATTTAGAATTTAACGGAATAGAATTTAAAGATCACTTCTTTATGAGAATGATTGACAGAGATCTCGCTAACGTTGTTGACAATACAACGGGCGAAATACTTTCAACAAAAGATTTGTTAATTAAAATCGCCGAGAAATTAAAAACTCTGAAAATACAAAACGGGAACTGCGACATCTTCATTACTGATGTTCAGGGACACGGATTAAAATTTATTGCCAAATTTGAAAACGGCAAACCTTGTATTGATACAATTATGCAATAAAACTTTTATTTCTGAAAATAAAACTTTTACTGTAGGTTTCAAGAGTCTTTTCAATATCTGAGTCAAAGGTTCTTTTTAAAATTCTTTCATTTAAATAATCACTGCAGGATCTTGTTATATCGCTTACCATTCTTACTTCAGGCGCGTAAGCGAAACGATATTGAATGTCATTTTTTCCAGCATGAACTCTTTTAAAAAATGTGGGCACCATTTTTAAATATTCATTCGCAAATTCGGAGGAATTTGCAAGACCGTTAATATATTGTACCGGGGTTCCAATTAGGAGATTCAAAAGGTTTGGAAGATTTTTTACTCTTTGATTAACTTTCACATTTACAAATGTTGAGTTGAAACTTTTATTAACCTGAGAATAAAATTGTTCTGACGACAATTTTGAAAATATTTTTTCAGAATTTCCAAAACATGGTCTTGATGCACTTATTTTATTTTGTTGACTAATAGAGTTTATTATCATTGTTATTATCCTTTAAAATTAAAAAGAGGTTTAATTACGCTTTGTATATCAACTGAATTTGCGATATTTTTTATAATTTCCGCGGCACTTTTATATGCCTGAGGCGCTTCATCGATGGTTGATTTACTTACGCAAGTTGTGTAAATTCCTTTCATTGTATCTACAAAATCTTTTATATCAATAGTCATTGCCGCTTCACCTCTTGAATATAGTCTTCCTGCGCCGTGTGGCGCACTTTTATTCCAGTCGTCATTACCTTTCCCGATTGCTATTATAGCACCGTCACGCATATTTAGCGGAATAATTACCTTTTGTCCTTCGTTTGCGGCAATTGCACCTTTTCGGATTACGCCGTCCGGTGCAATATAGTTGTGTACACTTTCAAAAGATGATATTTCATCCCAGCCCATTCTTTTAAGAATTTCGTCCGCAATTATTCGTCTGTTGAGTTGTGAATATTTAACGGCATCACTCATATCCGAAAGGTATTCTTTTGCCAAATCTCCGGATAAATATGATAAATCTTTTATCTTGTATGGGTTTTGTTCTCTTGCCTTTTGGTTATAATAATCGAATACATCTCCGCCAAATGCTCTTGAGCCAGTGTGAATTACAAGATTTAATTCTCCGGATGCGTCTTTATCAATTTCAATAAAATGATTTCCTCCCCCAAGAGTTCCCAAAGTCTCAAAAGCTTTTTGCGGTGATATTTTATATTTTTTGCATAATGCTTCTACCTGCTTGTCAATCTTTTTGGCGTGTACGCCGTAAACGGATGGTTCTTGCCTTTTAGAAGATGCCAGATATGTTCTTATAACTCTGTCAAGTTCGTCATAGTCTATGTCTGATGTTTTTGGTTTGAATTTTACACATAACATCCCGCAGCCGATATCTCCGTTAATCAGACTGGGTATTATTTCACCTTTTGGTGATACTGGAGCGGTGAAACCTACAACTGCGACCTTTCCTGCATGAGTATCGGGCATAACTCTAATCGGTATATCTCTGAATACCGGATGTGAACATATTTCTTTAACCTGTCCAAAAGTTCTGTAATCTATGTTTTTTGTAAACACCTTTGCGGAGGTCTGAGATCCTTTTATTTCAAGTACATCACCTTGCGGTATCTCGTTACCTTTGAAGCAGATACTTTTGCTGTTGTTGTTATTCCTATTCCCGTTATATGCTGTTGACGGCACATACTTTATATTGTTTATCATATTTTTACCTATCTTGTTTGTAATAAAGAACATCAAAATTTAAATTTGCCAAATATTTAATTTTTGTAAACATATGTAAATCGTTAAACTATAATATGCGCTAGCAAATAAAAATGTGTTCATGCTTTAATATAGTATGCGCATTTTAGGGATAGATAACAGAATATGTTTTGGAAGACGTCCAAAGCCATCCGAGGAAGCCGGATTAAGAAATACGATTAATCGTGCTTACAATGCGATGGGAACGAAAGAACGTGTTGTCATAACGCATGGCTCATGTTTCCCTGCTCTTGGCAGAGATACCTATATCGGCTCTCCCTACGGAAAATCAGCACAGGAATACACAAAATTCCTGATGTTATACGGCTTTAACGGAAATCAGCTCGGGCCGGGAGGGGAGCTTGGAACAGATGACAACGGGATTGTACCATCCCCCTACAACAGCTCTGCTTTTTCTAAAAACAGGCTATTTATTGATCTTGAAGCCCTTACAACCGAGAAATACGGTAACATTCTATCCCAAGATACTTTTCTTGCAATAACAAGAAGCCCCGAAAACACGGATAAAAATTATGTTCATACAAATTTTAAAGAAGCCGAAAAGGTTTATGATTACGCATTGGAAGAAGCATATGACAATTTTGCATCGGGAGATACCCCTCAAATAGCAAAACTTAAAAATGAATACATAAAATTTTTATCCCCAAATAATGAACGTCTGACAGATGAAGGGGTATTCAAAGTTCTTGCAAAAAAATACGGCACGGATAATTTTGAGGAATGGGATAACCCTGTTGAGAAGGACCTCATAAGGTTAAAACAAAAAGGAAATCATGAAGCAATTGAAAGATTTTCACAAATCCTATCGAAGAACAAAAAAGACATCCAAGTATACAAATTTTCGCAATTTATTGCGACAAAACAAATCAAAGAAAACCAGCAATGGAGAGAGAATGTCGGATTTAAGTACATAAATGATCTGCTTGTCGGATGTTCAAAAATGGATCATTGGAGATGCAGAGATGCATTTATTGACGGGTACCAGCTTGGAGCACCCGAAGGAGGCAGAAAAAATCCTCAGGTTTGGAATATCCCTGTATTAAATCCAAGAAAATTATTCACCAAAGACGGACTGGGGCCTGCCGGACAATTTCTGAAAGATAAAATTGATTATGCACTTGAATTTTGTGAAAATTTAAGAATCGATCACGTTATGGGACTTATAGAACCCTTTGTTATAGAAAATGAAAGTCTGATATTTGATAACGAGAAAAACCTTATAAATCACCCTGCTACAACACCGGTACAGGGGAAATATATATCTCAAATGCGTGCTAACGGCAAAGCATTAGATGATTATAAAAATTATTCCTGCGAATACGTACACGGTAACGGGAAAACAACTTATCATTCAAATATTATGGATAAAATAGTACTTCCGGCTCTTAAAGAACACGGAATAGATCCAAATGACGCTATTTGGGAAGACCTATGCAGTCAACCGGAGGCCTTTAGGAAAGTTTTTTATGACGATTTGAAGCTGCCGGGAATTTCTCAACTTGAATACTCAAAAGCTCAAAATGGGCCAAAGAATAATTGGTATCTTGTAGGATCACATGATTCTATCCCTGCGCACAAAATGATAAAAAGAGAGTGGACAAAAGAATGCGATGCATGGAACCCCTTGTATCTGGCAGGATACTTGAATATGGACTCGACAAGAGCCGCCCAAAGAGATGAATTCTGCAGGAGAATTGCCGGAGATGATAAAGAATTGATTAAAGCAAAATTTGCAGAACTTATGACAAATGATAAATTTGAAATATCTTTTGCCGATTTGCTTGGAATAACAGAAACTACCTATAATCTTGGCGGGACTAAGAACAATACGAATTGGAAAGAGCGTATTCCTGCCCAATATATTGACCAATATTATGAAAATCTGGCAAGTAAAAACCCGACAGCAATAAACATTCCTGAAGTCTTAAAAATTGCTCTTCAGGCTAAAATTGATATGGAAATAGCAAAAAGCGACCGTTCAAATCAAATAAGATTTGAAATCCACGAAAGATATCAACCCTTGCTGGACAGTCTTCAAAAATATGCAGATATACTAAAAGAACCGGAATAAAAAAGGTTGGCTATCAGCCAACCTTTTTACTTATTATAAACTGAAATCTTCTTCTGCCGGAAGGACATTAGGAACATTCTTAATCCATTTTTTAGCTTCCGGAGATGCTTTTGTCCAGTTTACAGACAACAGACCTCTTTGTACCCAGATAAGTTCTTTATAGAACTCATACTGAGAATTCAGAGCATCTAATTTAGCATCAAAATACAATTTTTGAGCATCATCTATCTGAGTAATAGGAACTTCGCCCATCAAGTATTTAGCCTTAACCATTTGATAGTTTTCAGCCTGAGCAAACATTGCCTTGTATGATTTTTCAATAATGAAGTATTTTGAAATTGCACGGTTTACAACTGAACGAACCTGCATCTCAATTTCGGTATTTACTTCTTCAAGATATGCTTTTAACTCATTCAATTCTGATTTACATCTTGCGATTTCAGCGATTTTATGACCACCCTCAATAGGTTTCCATTGAGCTGCAATCAATACTCTTGTTGAGGTTTTATCAAGATTCAAGTATGGAGAAGCCAACCCTTGAGAAAAGCCCATCATACCACCTTGAGCAGCACCCATAGCAGCACCCTGAGCGGCAGCAGCCTCAATAGCAGCTTGAGAAGCACCTGCGGCTGCGGCCTGAGCGGCAGCAGAAGCGGCCCCCTGTTGAGCTCCCTGATTTGCGCCTGCACCATATCCGTATCCGCCGCCTACATATTGCATTTGACGGTGTCCGGAATCTTCATACGGTAATACTCTGTCAAACATTGAGCCGTATTCCAGTGAAATTTTCGCATTTGGCAATAAGAATTTTTGAGCATAATTACCCATTTCAGCCTTCTTCATTGCGATTGCTGCTTTCAACTTTGTTGTTTCCGGAGACAAGTATATTACTTCATCTACCAGCATTTCCGTAAATTTACTTAATTTTTCAGGGTTTCTTACGTGGTCAATGATGTGCAAATCAGTTGTAAAGAATGCCGGATCACTTGCTGTTAATGGTTTTAACGCAAAGTCTTGTTTTTGATCTTTATACAACAGTTTGTTGATATTTACCTTTATGTTTTTGTAATCTGCCTGCATTGCCAGCAATTTTTTCTCAGCTTCACTGACCTGACCTGCCCAACGCAAAACTTCTTCATATCCGCATTTGCCGGTTTTTTCACGAACTCTGGCAATTGCAAGATTGTCTCTCATTTCCTGTACATATTCTTCCTGAACTTTAATCATATTTTCAAGCATCAGGGTATCAATATACATATCCGCTGTTTGATATTCCATGTTTGCTTTCATCAAAGCAGCTTCAGCCTTATCAAATTTCAGCTTTTTATGTTTAACTATGATATTTGTAACCAAATCAGGAGAATAAATAACCTGATCCAGAGCAAGTGTAAATTGACCGATTCTGTGCGGAACATCAGCATATGAATTTGCATAAGCACCGTTATAATGCTGGTGTCCAAGGTCAATTCTCAAAGTCGGCAAATATCTTAGATATGCACTTGCAACAGAACGTTTTGCCGCACTGATTAAATATTTTTTACGTGCTATATCAAGGTTATTATCATCCAAAGTATCCATCAACAACGCCAAATCGTATGTCGGTAATTCTTTGTGAGAAATAGTTGTTGCATTATTCAACAATCTCAACGGAGCAACATACCCGACAGCTTCTGCCGTATCAGAGTTGAAGAAAATAACCTTATCATCATAGAACGGGATTTTTTCATTTTTAACAACGTTTCCGTGTAAGGTACCGTGAATATTGAAGGAAGTTGCTTCTGCCAGTTTTTTATCAACATCATATGTTGAAGTACCCAACAGCGCCCCTAAATCAACATCTTCCCTTCCGACAGAAGAGAATGACGGTAATTTTCTTGCCTTCAGAATTTCATACAATTCTTTTCTTTGGTCCGTTGATAAGTTGTACAACGGAGTTACGAAAACAGAATCAACTCCCGACGGCAATTTTGCCAAAGAACCTTTTACATCTGATGTAACCGGAACAATTACGAAATCCAAATCGCAATCCTTTTCCTTTAACTTTTTGGAAATGCTTGATGCCCAGTCTTTTTCAGTCTTGTAGAAATTTGCATTCATCAGAATTGCTGATTTTTGAATAGTCGGAACCAACTTTTTAAACGTTACAAAATCGTTAGCAGTTTGCTGCATAGGATTAAAGAACTTATCTCCGAAATCCCGCAAACCATATTGATCAATAGTTACGACATACTTATTCTTGTTAGGTTTATCAACATAATAACTGCTTGACATATAACCTAAAGAAATAACCATTCTTGCTCGGGATGCCAACGCTTTATTGGAAGCATTTATAGCACCCTGCTGAGTCCAGTCACCCGTAAACACCAAATCACTCGGAAATGACGCTTTATAATCCGGTAATAATGACCTTGTAATTGTCTGTTGGAAAGTTTTTAATACTGATGCATTTTTATCAGACGGACCATCAAATACAAACGCCAGTTCAATTGTTTTTGCGTTAGGAGCTGCCTGTAATCTCGCCGCTGTTTTTGGCACTTCATTTGCAGCCAAAGCCATGCCCGTATACGAAAACGTAAGAGCTACCGACAATAACGCACATAATAATCTCTTCATATTCTTACTCCCTAAAACTTCTTTGAGTAATATAACAGTAAAAATTTTTATTGTCAAATTCTCGTAACTATTATCTGACGACAACAGCCACAGACAAGAATTATTTCTCAACTTTAAAGTCCGGACGCTTGATTGCTATTGCCACTAATTCTTCGTCATTCGGGAATTTTTTAAGCAGTTTTTTATAGTAACGTTTAATTTCTTTTTGGTTTTTTATCATGAATTCATCCAGATAATTTGTTGCAAAAAACTTTATATAATACTCTCTGGATTTTTCATAATTTTTCTTTTGAAAATATGAAAAACTTAAAACTGCATAGCATCCGCCATTGACCAATACTTCTTCATTTTTTATATCTTCCAGAAGCGATATTACTTTATCATAATCTCTGTCTTTTACTTTCCTGTTATAATAGCAAAGAGCCAAGTTGTAGTTATTCCACACATTTTCCGGTTCAAGTTTTATAAGCTCCTGCGTCAAGTCATAAGACTTATCATACTCTTTTTTTACCTGCAGTACGGCAATAACAGAAGCCCTGAGATTGTAATCGTTCGGATATTTTTCAAGTCCCTGATTTAATATTTTTAACGCCATACAATTTTGATTAAGCATGTAATAAAGCATGCCGTAATTCAGATAAAAAAATTCATTAAAGTTGCTGCCGACTTTATATGCTTTTTTATAATATTTTACGGCAGTTTTGTAATCTGATTTCAATGCTGCATATATATTTCCGAGCTGAGAGAACCCGTCAGGATCCTTCTTGTCATATTTCGTTGCCGTTTCACAATATGTTTTTGCTTTTTCAAAATCGTTTTCAAGCTGATAGATATAACCCAAACAGGTGTACATATCGGCATATTCGCACTTTTTCTCTTCGGCTGTAAGGAATAACGGTTTTGCTTTCTTGTATTCCCCGACATTATAATATGCCCAGCCCTTTCTGTAATACCCCAAAGAATCGTCTTTATCTATAAAGATACACTTGTTTGCATATGCCAAAGCTTTTTTCAAATCTCCAACCATTGTATAAATGTAAGATATTTCATAATAAAAACTGAAGGAGTAATATCCCATTTGCTCAGCTTTTTCATAATATTTTCGTGCCTGTTTATATTCGTCATGTTTAAAATAAATCCAGCCCTTCCAATAATACGAATACGAATCCTCCGGATCCAGTTTAATTGCTTTTGTTGCATATTCAAGTTGTTTTATAATATTTTCCGGCTCAACTTTATTATAAACATCCGAAATATCACGATACATTACGACGCTGTAATCAAGACCATATTTTTCGGCGAGTAAGTAATTTTTGAGAGAAGTTGCGTAATCACCCTGTTCATAATATGCACCACCCAAAAGGTAATACGGATAATCATATTCTTCGTCAATGTCAATGGCTTTTTGGGCATATTGTTTTGCCTTTTCATAATCCTCAAATACATTGTAAATTCGTGCGATTGAGGCATATAAATCCGAAGCCTCATAACCGGTTTTTTCTGCAAGCAAATATTTTTCCAGAGCCAATTTGTCTTTATTTTGTCCGTCAAAGCACGCACCTTCACTATATAGAGCAAAACCTCTTTTCATTGAAAGTTCATCAATTTTCTTCGGTTTTTGAAATTTTACAACTTTATTGCCTGACAAAATACTCTTCCTTATATTGACAAAATTATAATACAAAAAAGCAACTCCACATGAGAGTTGCTTTTGTAATTCTGTGTTGCCGTAAGTTATTGAGCACCGTTCAGCAAGCCATAAGCTGCATCCCAACCGCTTATTCCGCCGCGAACTTTGAATTTCGCAATTTTATTTGCTACATTTTTCTTATTTTTTGCCTGTGTTTTAGTATTTCTTTTTTCAAGCTTTTTGCTTTGATTTCTCAAAGAAATAATTGAATCAGCATATGTAAGGAAATTTCTGTATTCGTTGCAGCCATAACCTGCTTTAACTTTTGCAGGATAAGCATAACTTACATAATTGAATACGTTCAATGCTCTTTCAGCATTTGCCGGTTGTCCCAATATTGTTTCCCAATATGTACCGGTTTGTTTTGTCAATACAACAATCAATGCTAACGGATTATAACCTGCATTTACCATCAAATCAACAGCAACCAAATCAGCTTCTTTTTGTTGCTTCATATTTGTATAATTTGTTGAAATAGTTGATGCAGCTGCATTTGTTTCAAAAGCTGTATCCGTAACTGCTGCAGCCTGAAGTAATTGAACAACTTTACCCTTTGAAGCATGGCCTGCGATAATATGACCGAGCTCATTACCTACAACTGCTGCTACTTCGTTATCATTACCCGCGAATGCAAGTTCGTTTGTTGAAACATTCACAACTCTGTTAGTAACATAATTTGAATTATCAACAGAACCTGAAACAACCATAAATTTCACATTTGTTGTGGGAATTCCGCTTTTAGTCATCATCGCATTTCCAACAGTACTAACTCTGTCTGAAGGATTGTATGCTGCACTTGCGGGAATAACAAGTGATACTGCGATAAAAAGTGATAATAAAACTTTTTTCATACTAATTTTCTCCTTATTTCTTAACACCTACATTATAAAACAAAATATTATTTTGACGAAAATTTTGTAAATATGTACGGATAAATTGCCGTTGCAAAAAATCCGACAGAGAACATGCACGCAAACGTCAGCTTGAAGTCAGCAATACTTTCAAAGAAATATATTTGTGCAATCCGCAGACATATGTATAAAATTATTCCGCCGATGACCGATCTTAAAATCTTTGATAATACAGAACCGGCTTTCGGATCAAATCTAAAGAACCTGGCACAAAGGTACGCACCGTTGATTAGCCCTGCAAGCCAGCTTGAATACACAACAGCTATATATTTTGCATGCAGCGGATTTACCAAAAGTTTTCCGTTCACATAATCCAGCGGGTAACTCTTGTAAAGTATTATAAACAGAATAATTGCAAGCACGATATCAAATACCGCAAGTGAATACAAATACCGATTTTTATCTTTTTCACAAAAATCTATAAGCTTGCTGAGTGCAAATATAAATATTACAGAAAGAATTAGCCCCGTCAAAACATCTTGCGGAGTGTGCACTCCAAGATACATTCTTGAGAATCCTACAAACAAAATCAGAAGTACAAGTGACCAGAGCACCGTTTTATTTTTACGGAATAAATACGCCATACCTCCAAAAGAAGATGCTGCCATGGAAGTGTGCCCGCTTGGGAATGAATATCCGCCTGCTCCACCGAATGCAGCTTTTACAGGTTTGATTTTATCACTCAAAATCCACGGTCTTTTCACACAGAAGATGCATTTTAACAACAGTGCCGTCAGCATTACCGAAGAATTTAGCGAAAACAGAAAAACTCCTGCACAAAAATCAAAGCACCAATATATTACACACATTATAAACGTAGGCACAAATAATTCGCCCAAAAAAGTTATAGACATAAACAACTTGTCAAAAACCGGGCCAAGATGCAGCCTTATATTCTGCAAAAATAAAAGAAAATCTATCTGTGAACCAAACCAGCTTCCGCTTGTCAAAAAATCAATACTCATAATCTCCCTCAACTTGAAATAACATACTTAGAATATCATAAAATTTTCATATTTGATGTAACAGAATATTAAGGGATAATTGTCCCATAAAACAATGTTTTTAGATATCTGCTTTGAAAGATATAAAAATTTACAAATAAATCTTGTTTTTAAAATTTATTTTGTGTGTTATATTACAAGCAAGGGAATTACGTTTAATGATAAAGTACATACTGCGCCTTATGTATAACAGTACTCCGATGAACTTTTATACCATAAGTGAGGGCAAGACAACAATAAAATCGCTCAGCAACGTTTCATCCGGTTATAAGTTCAACAAAGAATTTGAACCTGATGAGATTTCGGTTGTATGGAAACAAATAAAGCGTCATAAAAGGATTTCTTCTGTTTTCATCTGTTTGTTATTCATATATTTACTTTATGAAGCAATTTTCCCGCAATTTCAAATACTTGTGAACAACAAGTGGTATATCAATGCAGTAATACTGATTTTTATCATGATTGTTGTCAGCCAAATAATAACATATATTTCCGCAAAAATCTTTGAAAAACGAATTAAGAAAAAATTTGGAGAGTTTGAAAGAAGCAAATTTGTAACTCAGGATGAGGTTGATAAAAAGTACTATAATATCTTCAAGGTTGAACTTGCAAAAGTACTTATAGTTGCACTGTTAATAATAATTAGCTTCATGTTTATATCACCCTTCAGTATTGCCCAAAGACTACTGAAAAGCGAAAGGTACAATGAAGTCATTAAATACACAACCCTGTGGGCAAAACTATTCCCAATTGCACAGGAATGGTACACAATGCGCGGATACGCAAATTTTAAACTCGGGAATAACAAAGATGCCGTAAAAGACTTTGACAAGGCATACAAACTTGGGGCAGACGGCTTTAATATGACAAACTTTGATAATAAAATCTATATAAAATACATTGAGAAAGACTACGATAGTGCAATAAAAGATTTTAACCGTGAAATCCGCAAGGCCAACAACGAAGAAGAAAAAGATAAATTCAAATGGGATAAAGCACAATTTTTATATAATATAGGCAAATATGAAGAAGCCCTTGAGATATATAATGAACTTATCTCCAAGGCTGAAGATGACCACGTATTTTTGCTGAGAGACAGACTTTATTTTGAACGTTCCCAAACATACCATAAACTTGGCAAAGAAAAAGAATCAACTGCTGATATAGAAAGCTCAGGAATCTCTTCTGAGGAAGCAATAGATTACGTTATCCCGGAGCCAATGCTAATTATAGACAACCTTGAATAGTTTTATTTTTTGTCTCCGCTTCGTATATCTTTGAACTGCAGCTTAATGTCGTTAGAGTTTAAGTTGCCGTCTGCATTAACTCTGAAGATTGAAATCTCATACGGTTCCGCCTTTATCGGAGGAATCTGATCCACCTTATCTTCATATGTATCGGCAGATCTTTCCACTCTGAACAGGACTTTATATATTAACCCCAAAGGTATATTAAATATTTTTATACGTCTATCGGCAACTTTATTACGTTTTCCCCATATTACCAAATGTCCGATTTGGGAATCAACATTATAATTCCCTTCAATAAACATTGACAGATTATCGCTTTCCGAGAATATTTTTACGTCCTTAACATTTTCATTATCAAGATTAAAAGCCCCTCTCAAGTTGGAATAGAATACATTCGGCTTTGAAAAATCAATATTGCATATCTTTGAAAGCGTAAATTTTATAGGCTTATTCACAAAGAATAAAGCTTTTTTAAATTTGCTTGGTCTGTTTAATACAAATTCTCTTGAGCCCAATTTTGGTAAAAATCCGTCTTCTATAGCGAAAGTTGCCGAAGCCTTAATATCATTTAACTTGTTTTTTGTAATCAGGTGCAAGGTCGCATACGCAGAGCCCTGAAACTGATCCGGCAAATTAAAAATATTTGTTACAACTTCATTTGAATCTATATCAGATGCCAGAAAATTTATATCAGAGGAGTGATTTTCAACATTGTATTTTCCGACGGCACTCAATACCCCTTTTGCATACTCCGTTTCCGGCAAAGTAAAATCTACAACTTTGTCCTTCATCCTGCCATACAAGGCAATATTATGCAAATTAAATTTTGAATGGGTAATCTCATCAACAACAATTCTGCCGTTTTTCACCTCAATCGGATAATCACTTGTTCGCTTACGCGGGCGTATTGACATATATTTATTCTTTTTTTCATTAATTTCATTTTTTACAGAATCTATATGTCCACGTTTTACCTTGAATCGATTCAGATGTATATCAATATTTTCAACAACAAGTCCCTTTTTAAAATTGCTGTCGGCATCAAAATTAAAGGTTATTGGGGAATCAAAGAATGTTCCTTCGGAATTTAACATAATTTTGTCCCCGGTCGATTTTGCACTCACACGCTTCAAAAACATAAAATCATTACGACGGATATCATACAAATTAAGAGTTCCGGAAAGAGTCTTTGTTAAGAAATTAAAATTTATGTCTGCATTAAATCTTCCGGTATCCAAATAATCTTCTATGAAAGAACGAATTACCAATATTTGTATATCACCTATTGTTTTAACTGTGGCTTTTACCGGCCTGTAATGTCCCGAAATCTTTTCAAACAAACCGGTTCCCCCCAGCAGCTCAACAAAATCAGAGCCGTTATTTGATATCGAATAATTATATTTTTTCAAATATATCTTTTCCCCTATTTTCAGGGTATGCGCACGAATTAAACGAACTTTATCCGTCAAATCAAGACTGCCGTACTTTGATATAAGGTTTGAATTTTTGCCGACTACAAGTTTATAAATAACACTGACTATCTCATCTTTAACCTCGTATTTTACCGAAGCATCAGCCTTTCCCGATATTTTTACAGGGGGAAAATATTTTTGAGCAAAGTTGTTTGTTAATGTTGATTTCACATTACCTGTTACGTGCAAATCTTTTGTCGCAACACCTTCTATAAGGACATTAGTATATACGGGTTCGGGGCCCAAAAGCCCTTTTGTTTTTGCACTTATTTCACGCTCCTTAAAGTTGAATATAACTTTGGGCAAATAAACAGGAATTTTGAATTTTGAAAAATCGGCTCCGAGATTGCGAGCAACACATTTTCCGTCAAAACCCTTCTTGCTTAACACTACATCAACATCAAGATTACCTTTAAAATCTGTAAAATTCTCTATAAAATTTCGTTTTCCGTTTTTCTTCACTTTGTAATAGGATAAAAATGCCCGTTCCAACTCCGGCACAGAAAGATTTTCGCCCGTTATGTGCAATTTGGTTATATCATCATTCAGGTAAACAACAGAATTGCCTGTTTCTATCGCCAAATTATTAAACATTATATTGTTATGGTAGGCAAGATTGCCGGTTTTACCGACATATACAGGATTACTAAAATATGGCGATAATATCTTTGCTACAAATTTGCAGATAATTTTGGATCTGTTTTTCTTTGAAACGATATCATATACCTGAATTGAGTTTTTTTCATCAAGTTTTACAAATATTTCATCAATATTGATTTCCGGAAACGGCAGAGAATTTATGTCAAAATTTTTATTCTTTTTATCATCAGTTGGAAGAAAATTCTTTGCCTTTGCATAGTCAAAGTACACCCTCTTTGCATCGATTGAACGCGGTTTAAAAGATAAAACCCGGGAATGGTATTTTAAGTTATTAATACTTATTTCTTCACCTGCAGACGATATTTCCCCAACCTGCACCCTGAAGGATAAATCAGGTACAGGGTCAAATTTAAAGTTTTCAATATTAACCTCTATCCCTGTTTTTTCAGAAATAATTTTTTCGTACTTACTGATCATTTCAGCAGAATTCAACACTCTGCCAAGGCCGAAACACCAGAACAGATACAATCCGGCGACTGTAGAGACAGCAATTAAAACAAAAACTTTTAAACCTTTCATAAAAGGATTTTACCACAGATACAATCAATTATTAATCAAATTAGCCAAATGTTTTATAAGAACGTTCAATGTTTTTGGAAACTTCGCTCTTAATTGAATCTATCTGTGTCTGAAGTGAATTGTGTTCTGAATCTAATTTGTTTATTTCCATCTGATAACGTTTATCTTTAATTTCAATTTCGTGCATTTTTTCTTCATACCTGACTTCAGCTTTTGCTATTGCGTTATCATCTGTTTCAAGAGTTAATTCTGCCGCATCTGTGTAGATTATTTCATCCCAGCTGAATTTGTTTTGGGTATCTGTATTATGGCTGTTTACACGCTGCATTACAACTATGCCCTGCGCCAATACATCTTCAAGCCAGGTTGAATTTGATGACAAATACGGGTCAATTTCTTCGTAGTGCTGTTCAAATGTATCTTTAATGGTATGTTTACCGTCAAATACATAATTCCTGAACCATTCATCCAGTTCGTCAGTGCCTTCTTTTACCTGAATTCTCGGCGGCTCTTTTTGTCCGTTCATTCTGCACCACAAATTCAGATACCACTGAGCTTTTTCTTTATCTTTAATTTTTATTTCCGGAGGCTCAGGTGCCTGAGGTTCTTCTCTGAGTTCGGCAGGCTCAGGTACAAATTCCGGTTCGGGAGTAGATATACCTTTCATATCGCCTTCAGTGAAGTTTATAAGTGTTTCAGATAAAATCGTTTTACCGGATATCATATTATTGTCAATCAAATAGTACAAATCAATTGCTTTCTGTTTTAAAGATTTTATTCCCGCTACAGAGTTTGTATCAGGGTCGTAGATGTAATCACTCATCAAAATTTCAACAGCTGTCGGTTGTCTTCCTTCATCTATAGCTGCTTGAATAATGTTCTCTTTGACGCCATCTGGTCTGCCGTCATTATTATAGTCAGGGGTATAACTATCATCACCGTCGCACAATCTGATTAAGTTACCATTTTCATCAACTTCGTTAATACAATCGCTGACTTGCTTCATAACGTCCGTATATGAATTATTAAACATTGCAGCATAATCATCTTGAGTAACATGGGCTTTACGGAGATTTGCATCATATCCGCCATTTTTATCACAACTTGCATCATATTCTTTTGGCACAATATTTAATGTCCCGTCATAGTCCAAAAGCATATATAATAAGTGGTTGTAACAGTCTGCAGTGCCATTAAGTCCGCTTCTGTAACAAGAAGCAATCGGATTCTGGCTTGTACCTATTTTTTCTGCAAATAAATCATATAATTCATCACCCGTCTGAGCATTTTCCCATTCGGCATAATCAACTAAATATTGCTGATATTTTGCATTATCAGCTTCCCATTGTGCAGCTTCTTCCACCCAAGCTGCATGATCATCAAGATATTGTTTGTATCTGTCCTGATAAGAGGTATAATCAGCATAATTTTCAATTACATTGTATCTGTCAAGGAAACCGATTATCGTATCTGTTTCTTCAAAGTTTTTGCCATCAGTATGATTTACGAGGATTCTTCCGGCATTGTTAATAAGTGAATACTGATTTTTAAGCGGCTGATACTGATAAATTACATTCGGCGTAAGTACAGTGGATACGGCATTACCCTGTACATCAAATCCGTTATAGGTTAAAATCTTTGAATTCAAAGCATCCTGATATTCCTGACGGGCTTCTGTTCCTTTTGCCGCCAGGCGCATTTTGGCATTGGCTATCTGCTGAGAATGATATTCATTGTCAGTCAGACGTGCCGTTATTGATAATAATCTTGCCTGTGATGCCGATAATCCCATGAGTTTTCCTTTCTCATGTTCGGTATCGGTATTTTTCGGTTAAATCTTTAGTAATTTCCGTAAATTTTTGAATTTTTGTTATAAATCTTTACAAATAAAAAAAGAGCCTCAAATGAGGCTCGTTGGAATTAAGAATAGCTGGAAGTATGAAAAAGATTAATTATATTTAAACTCATAAACAGTCATAAGCTATTCACCAATCGGGTAATCTTATTACCAATCGATATTTGTGTTATTATTTGAATACTAAGGGGGATATATGAAGAAAAGATATATTGCAGGAGCCGTCGGAACAGTTGCCGTCATAATATTTTTGGCAACCATTTTGTTTGGGACAGATACGAATGAAGACAAATTAAATAACCTTAACAGTCCGAGATTAGGTCAAAAATTGTGGACTTATAACATGAACAAATATGAATGGCACAGTTATAACGAACGCGATAACGATGAATCAAAAGAAGAAATCATTCTGCAATACCAGGGGACCGAACTTGACAGTGGATACACCTCTTACAAACTTCTCACAGGAAACTATCAGGTGCCAAAAGAAGATGTCCGAATGGGAGAAGGCAGTCAGGAATTTTTGATTGGAAAAGATTTGTATTCATACCTGCCGAGAACTTTTGAATACAATCAGATAATTTTTAACGGCGTAATTTTTGTATCAAAAAAACTTTCGGTAAAAGAGGTTTCAAAACTGTTCAAAGATTATCAGATAATAAAACTTTCCGAGGTTGAAAAAGGCGAATACACCATTATAAGATCAAAACATCATAACAAATTTATTCTGATAAATGACGGGGATAAAGATTTTTATAAATACTACATTGTACCAAATGACAGTAAAAAGATGGAGATTGAAAAATTTTCAAATCAGTTTACTGTTTCGGATGATGTTGATATAAAAATTCAAAGGCTTGAGGGCTGCACAAAGGCATATCCGTGTTATGAAATTAAAGTAAGATAGCCACAGGAGTAAAATATGAAAATCAATCCGATAAATAACACGAATAAAACTGTACCTAGTACCAATACCCGCAACCAGATTCCTTTTAAGTCAGAACCTGAATATGATACTTTCGAAAAAACAAGTAACCTTAAGGATGAAAGAATTATGGCTAACCTTGAAAACTATAGAGCTGTGAGAGATAAATTTGGGAAAAAGTTAGAAAAAGTGACTCACGATTTGGAGCTGGCGGATTGGGATTTTTTTACAAATTCAACTGATGAAAATATGCAAAGAAGCACCGCAGCTCAGGATGCAATGAGTAATCTGTATCAAGACAAAGACCTGTATAAAAGATTTAAACAAATAAAAGAAATCGGTCTCGGAGATAAACAACTGGATAAACAAATCAAAAATATCGTACGAGATTTTTATGAAGAAATTGAATCGGGAGAGGAACTTAAAGCACTGAGGGACAAACAAAACGAAATCGCAAACAAATACAATTCCTATGTGTTGACAATTGACGGTAAACCCGTTTCAAAAGCTGAAATCTACAAAATTTTGGAAACCGAAACAAATCCGGAAATCAGAAGAAAAGCATATGAAGCAAACGCTAAAGCCGGTGATGTGATCGCAGACGATTTGGTTGAACTTGTAAAAATGCGCAACGAATACGCCAGATCAAAGGGTTATGACAATTATTTTGACTACAAGCTGGAAGAAAGTTATGATATTTCACCACAAAAATTGGATGAATTGATTAATGGAGTTTATTCAAAAATCAGTGACAGATGTTCAGAAATTTATGAAAAACGCAAAAAAGAATTGTCCTCAGCTTTTGGAATAACTCCGGCAGATTTGAGAGACTGGCACTATGGACTTTTGCCAAAAGACAGCCCGGAAGGTGCAGTAAACGAATATTTTAAAACAAAAGAACAGATTGAAGATATTTCCAGAAAAGTATATTCTCAAATGGGTTATGATGTTGATAATATGGGAATTACGCTGGATTTGTACCCGAGAGAAAACAAAAATACCCACGGTTTTGCTTTTTGTATAAAACCGGGTAAAGATGCAAGAATTTTGGCGAATTTAACAAACAACACTCTCAGTCTTAGTACCCTGTTACACGAATTGGGACATTGCGTGTACGATATCGGAATTGATACAAAATTGCCGTTTATTGAACAGGAATGTTCATCTCCCGTTATGACAGAAGCTATAGCAATGATGATGCAGGATTTGCCAAAAACAGAACCTATTTTGGCAGACACTGTTCCTGAAAAAGTTTTAAAACCCTTTATGGAAGAATTAAAAGAGGATGAAGCAAAATTTGTAACTCATTCACTCAGAATTATAAATTTTGAACGGGAGATGTACAAAAATCCGGATCAGGATCTTAAAAAGCTCTGGAGAGAAATGAAAATCAAGTATCTGTACAGAGGGGAAGACACCCAAACAAATAACGAATGGGCGACAATTCCGCACTTCCTTTCACACCCCGGATATTATCAGAATTATTTCAGGGCAGCTTTGCTGAAAGCTCAAATTTATAACGCGATGAAATCCGAACTCGGTGAAATCTCCCAAAATAAAAAGACTGCAGAATTTCTGAAGGAAAAACTGTTTAAGTACGGTGCATCAGTCTGGGAGGAAGATTTAATAGTTGGCTTGACCGGCAAACCTCTGTCAGAAGAAGATTTTTGCAATCGTATCATAACAAAATGATAATATTTGAAAAATAAATCTTTTAGTTTATAATTTTGTTATGAAAAAATTAATTGCGTTTTTATTAGGGATATTTTTGTGTTGCACCGGTTTTTCTTTTGGAACACAAAAGCAACAGATAGAAGAAGAGATTGATTCATCCTCTCAGGAAGCACGTGTTTTGTATGCGCAAAACGAAATAGATTCGGCGCTAAAAGTATTAAAGACAAAAGGAGAGGTATATCGCAGTGCGGAAGATTGGCTTTTAATCGGTAATATATTGCAGGACAAAGACAAGCTTGATGAAGCAACTTATATGTATAAAAAAGCGATTGAAAAAGATCCTAAATACTACAAGGCTCACTACAATCTCGGATATATTTATCTGATTCAGGAAAAACCAAATATGGCACTTGAGGAATTTAAAAAATCAGTCAAATACAAAAGCGATTTTTCTTATGGCTATTACAACATGGGTTGTGCATATTTGAAATTGAAGCAGTACAAAAACGCCCGATACAATTTCTTTAGAGCAATGGATTTAAAAGCTGATGAGCCAATGGTTTATTACAATCTTGCATACACTTTTAAAAAGCTAAACAAAGATAAACAGGCGCAGCAATACCTTGATATTTATAACAAGATGGTAGAAAGATAATTTATAATGCAAAAATTCAAGGGGATAATATTTGATTTTAACGGCACATTGTATTGGGATTCTCCTTTACACAAACAGGCGTGGAGGGAATATTCCAAAATCCTCAGAGGAACAATGTTTACCGACGAAGAAATGGTCAAACATATGTTTGGCAGAACAAACGAACTTATTATCAAATACCTCATAGGCAGACAACCTTCACCTGAAATGGTTGAAAAATACGGGGATGAAAAAGAAGAACTTTACCGCCAAATGTGTCTGAAAGACAAGGAAAAATTTCATCTTGCAAAAGGGGCACCTGAATTTTTGGATTATCTGAAAGAAAATCATATTCCCATGACAATTGCCACGATGTCAGACAAGAAAAATGTTGATTTTTACGTAAACCATTTTCACATTGATAAATGGTTTGACATGGATAAGGTTGTATATTCCGACGGCAAAATTCCGGGCAAACCTGCACCTGACATATATATAATTGCCGCACAAAAACTTGGGCTAAAACCTGAGGAATGTATAGTTGTTGAAGATGCGCTGTCAGGAATCACTGCAGCAAAAGATGCCGGAATCGGTAAAATTATTGCAATATGCTCCGAAGAACCTCCGGAATTGTATAAAAATATTCCTGCCGTAACGGGAATTATCAAAGATTTTTATGAATTTGACCGGACACTTTTTGAAAAAGTTTAATGCACACATGTATTAATTAATATATAGGGAAAATTTATCGTTTTTTGATTAATTTTCTTGCATAATATTCTTTGCTCATTTTTTTCAAAAGTCTTTCTTCGGGAGTTTTAATTCTGAATTTTTCCAAAACCCAAATTTTGAACATTCTCATACCCATTTTTGAAAACAGCGGGACATTACTGACAGATGAACTTGGGAGCTGCATGATTGTATCAAAATCCTGCACTGCAAGTTTGGAATATTCTTTGACAGCAGCTTTAAATTCTTTATAATTACCCAAAGCCTGATTAAATACGATATGAGTTTTTAATTCCTTAACTCTGTTCAGTTGTACCGGTGTAAGCTTCATATTTACTCCTTAGTTTTGTGCAAATAATATCATAAAATAAAACAAAAACAAAATGTCAAATGTCAAATGAAACTCTCTCCGAGGGAGAGGGCTGGGTGAGGGTTTATTGTCATACTGAGCGAATGCGAAGGCTTTAGATACCCTCTCCGTGGGAGAGGGCTGGGTGAGGGGTTGGTGTCATACTGAGCGAACGCGAAGGCTTTAGATACCCTCTCCTAGGGAGAGGGTTGGGTGAGGGGTTGGTGATTTCATACCTCTCCTTTCTCCTCTCCTATTCTTTAGGAGAGGAAATAATACACTAGCCACATGGCTAATTTTTTAAAACAACACATTCGCCAAAAGCCTTATGTTCTTTGCTGTTTAAAATTTTTATTTAAAATTTATTTTTAAAAATTTTTAACATTATATTGAAATCTTAAATTGTTTGATTGAAGATTAATCTGTACAAAAGTTT
>JAFYDY010000072.1 GCA_017544545.1 bacterium | reverse complement strand
TTTGCCCTTAATCTTGGTTTTGTGCTAGAATAAGGGTAGAGGACAAAGGATTATGATAAACAAAAAATCGAGAGAAGAAATAAAAAGGATGCGTCATGCCGGTCATATTGTGGCTTTGGTGCATCAAAAAATGAAAGAGGTTGTAGAACCCGGAATTTCTACAAAAGAATTAGACAATATTGCAATGAAGATAATTAAAGAAAATCGTGCTATACCGACATTTTTGGGATATAACGGTTTTCCTGCAAGTATTTGTACATCAATTAACGAACAGGTTGTCCACGGAATTCCTAACGAAAATGTTATTTTAAAAGAAGGCGACATAATCGCTATTGATGTCGGTGCAACGTACGGTGGTCTGGTTGGCGACAGCGCATGGTCATATCGTGTCGGCAAAGTATCACCTGAAGTTGATAAGTTGATGAAGGTTACGGAAGAATCTTTATACGCCGGAATTGAACAGATGAGGCCGGGAAATGTTTTGGATGATATTTCAAAGGCTATTGAAGCAGTTGCAGTTCGTGAAGGTTACGGAATTGTAAGACAATATGGCGGACACGGTGTCGGACACCAGATGCACGAAGATCCGTTTTTGTTTAATTACAGCGTTGGGGACAAAACTTTAATCAAAGCAAATACGGCTATTGCGATTGAACCGATGTTAAATCTTGGCTGTGATGATGTTGTAGTTGCAGATGATGAGTGGACTGTCAGTACAAAAGACGGCAAGCCGTCAGCACACTTTGAACACACCGTAATTGCAACGGATGACGGCCCGATAATCACAACTACTTTGATGAAGTAAACAGGAGATTAAATGAATTATTACATAGGCTTATCATTGGCGGCAAGTTCAAGTATGGATTCGGGAGTCGCCGTAATTGATGAAGATAACAAAATAATTTTAATTGACAAATTATATAAAATGAGTGATGTAATATACTTTTTTGAAAATTTTTCATCCCTCAAAAATTCAAAGGTATGTGTGTCTGTGCCACCCGACAAAACTATGCTTGAAGGGAAATGGCGCATATTATCAAAACCGTACCAGCTTGTTGCGACAAATGAGAATATTCCTAATCGTGAGAATTGGACGCAAAGACATTCAAACAGAGGTTCGGATTATCTGAACGAGCTTATTGCGAAAGGAATTACTGTCAATAGGTTTGATATTTATATGACAAGACAAAGTCTGCACCTGAATTCATGTTACAAGGACCGTTCTCCTGCAGATTGCAAATTCTTGCAGCAGGCGCTGAAGTACGAATGGGGTTTTTCGGATATCCCGTCTAATATGATGCCAATGTCACATTGCGAAGCTATTTTGGGTGCGATTTTGGCAAAGGAATATGCGAACAATCCGGAAAAAATTGATGTTATTTATAATTTCAAAGGCGTTGATGTTATTGATATAAAAGAAAATTTGAATATATCAACCGATGTTTACAATTTTGAAAAAGATTTGATTATAAGTTAAACTGTTATTGAATTATGTTTGAAAAATATATTAAAATATTAAGTAATCCGTTGTTATATTATTCCGATAAAGAGGGAAATTCTGTTTTCAGAAACTTTGCCCTGTTTAAACAAACGGGTTTTATTTATCACAGAGAATTTGAAAAACAGAATGTGGGTAAAGTTCTGGAATACCGTTTCGGACTTGATAAAAAATTAAAGTTGGGATATTTCCTTGCAACTTTGATTTTGTATCTTATATTTATCCATATAAGATTTTCAATCTGGTCGTTATTGTTTTTTGAAGCCGTTTGGATTGCTGTATTGTCCGGCATGCGTTTATGGGCTTCCCGTTTATACGTAGAACATTTGATAAAGATGTTCGGACCTTTTGAGGTTGTTGAATTCGAACCTCCTGTTTCAAAAAGAAAATCGGAAGAATTTGTTGCACTTTTCAGGTCAAAAATAATACTTATTGGACTTTGTATTGTGTTGTTTTTGGTTCCGGCGTTTCTTTTGCAGCTTGGAATGAAGTACAGTCTGACTCCAAAGCATAACGGATATAAACGGGCAATAACTCTTTCTAATATTCACAATGCAATTTATCCGAAAACTTCAAATGTTTATGATATGCGGGCAATATCTCATTATATGCTCAGAGATTATGATAATGCTCTTGACGATTACAAAAAAGCGCTTGATTTATCGGGCAGAAGGTTTGGCAAAAGGGATTTTGTCAGATTTGAAAATCTGCTGCTTGTTCAGAAAAAAGTTTCTTCCCCGCAAGATGCCGTTGATATCTTTAACGAATACATAACGAAAAAGAAAATGACAATCTTGCAGGAATCAGAAATGTTGTGGGTTAAATCTATATTTAAGATTGAAAACAGTATTATTGATATGATATTACAGGATTATGATGATTTGCTCTCATCACTTGATCAGAACGACGAAAAAAATAATTTTTATATAACCTGTGACAGAACGTATATGTTGTTTTTAATGCAGCAATACCAAAGAGCAATTGACTCTTATGACAATTTAATCAGATATGCAAGTGAGCATCAGGATGAATTTTCAAAAGAATTACAGTCACTTTATGCAGAACGGGGCTGGGCAAAACAACACCTTGGCGACAGTGTCGGTGCGGAATTGGATTTCAAAACATCAGATATTCCTTCAGATAAACTGAAAGAGTATGAACCGGGGTATGCAAATCAGGTCTTTGTCAGAGAAAAATTTTAAGCGAGTCTGTCAAACTTAATTCCGGTTTCGTTAAGTGTTTTTTCAAACAAATCTGATGTGCAGGAATTTATATCAACGACTGTGCCCTGAGGGGTTTGCAGAATCGGGTTTTCTTCTTTAGGATTTCCGGAAAGATTAACCCCGAATCTTCCTGCCATATAACCTATTTGCATATAATCCTCTTTATTCAAGGGTTTATTGTTGGTCTTTGGTTCATTTGTTTTTATTATGTAACTTATTCTGTCTACGCTTGCCATAAAAATATGTTATCAAATCCAAAATAGAATTTCAATCCAAAAAACAAAGGTTGGAATAATACCCATTTTGCTGCGTAAAGGCACAATTACAGCTCAGGTTTTCTGCTTATATAATGTGAAAAAATTAATAAGGAGTTTGGTAATGTTAAATCCTCCCATAAAACTGTTATTGGTAGAAGATCATAAACTAATGCGTGTGGGCTTAAAGTCTCTGTTTGAGGATAAAGACGGCTTAGAGGTTACATCAGAAGCCGAAAACGGCGCAGAGGCGATAGAAAAATTCAGAACAAACAAGCCGGATGTAACACTGATGGATATCGGGCTGCCCGATATGTCGGGGATAGAGGCAACAAAAAAGATTTTGGAACATAATACGGGTGCAAAAATCATTATGCT
>JAFYDY010000071.1 GCA_017544545.1 bacterium | reverse complement strand
GCAAAAGTATTGAGTACTGCAGAAGAAAACAGGCTTCAAATCTTCTACGTAAAAACAAACTCGATGGCACAAATTCAGAAAGTTATAAAAGAAGCTCTTGATATAGCTGAACTCAACGAACGTCAAAGCTTCTATGATATAACCGAAAAAGCACTGGATGAAGCAAAAGCCGCAATTGAAAAAGTTCTGGCCGGTGAGGGTGATGTTGAATTAACCCCTCAAAATACCCAGATCAGAAAACTTCAACATGAACTTGTTGAACAACATAACCTTGAAAGTAAGTCTGTCGGCGAAGGCGAAAGCCGTCACCTTCGTATCGTCGGTGGAAAAGATTATAAAAAGCAGGCAGGCGGCTAATAAGACCTGTTTGCTGATTACATACCCCTTTGAGCCCCTTCTTAAAGCACGAGGAAACTACGTCATTCCATCAACACTTTTCGAGGGGGTTCCCGTTATACTTAATCTAACGTAAAACTTTTCTTTATTTTTTACCATGTTTGTCATAGAATCTTCTTGAAGATTAGCTTTTAAGGAGAAATTATGAACGAGCTTTTGAAAAAATCAGCGACAGAGCAAAGTAAAGCGTTAAAAAATAAAGAAATTTCCGCAGTAGAATTGACAAATGCGGCTTTTGACAGAATAAATTCATTAGAAGATAAATTAGGTGCATTCAATTCATTAACCAAAGATACGGCACTTGAGACCGCTAAAAAAGTTGATGAAAAAATTGCAAAAGGGGAGGAATTACCGCTTTTGGCAGGTATTCCGCTTGCGCTGAAAGATAATATGAATTTGGTAGGTTCAAAAACAACAGCTTCAAGTAAGATTTTGGAAAATTTTGTATCTCCTTATAATGCTACAATTACTGAAAAATTGTTAAATAATCTTGTTCCGATTGTCGGCAAGGCGAATTTGGATGAATTTGCAATGGGTTCATCTAATGAAAACTCAGCATTTAAAAAGGTTCATAACCCATGGAATTTGGATAAAGTTCCGGGAGGATCTTCCGGCGGATCGGCTGCAAGTGTTGCGTCATGCGAAGCAACATTGGCACTTGGTTCTGATACCGGTGGTTCAATCCGTCTACCTGCAAGTTTTTGCGGAATTATCGGTATGAAACCTACGTACGGCAGAGTTTCTCGTTATGGTTTAATTGCGTTTGCATCATCTTTAGACCAAATCGGACCTTTTGCAAGAACGGTTGAAGATGCTGCAAATCTGTTGGAAGTTATTTCAGGTTATGACCCTAACGATTCAACCTCACTTAATTTGCCGGTTGAACATTATGCACAAAATCTTAATGACGATATTAGAGGCAAAAAAGTAGGTGTCATAAAAGAATTGATGGAAGAAGGTCTTGAACCTGCAGTTCAAAAAGCTTTGCAAAACGCTATTGAAACATATAAAAAATTAGGCTGCGAAATAGTTGAAATCTCGCTCAAAAAATTAAAATATTCAATCGGGATTTATTACATCTTGGCAACGGCAGAATGTTCATCTAACCTTGCAAGATTTGACGGTGTAAGATACGGCTATCGTCATCCTGACGCAAAGAATTTGATGGAATTGTACACAAAAACTCGTGCAGAAGGATTCGGCCCTGAGGTTAAACGTCGTATAATGCTGGGAACATATGCTTTGTCATCAGGTTATTATGATGCATATTACAAAAAAGCTCAGCAGATGAGAACACTTGTAACAGAAGAATTTTTAGAAGCGTTCAAACAGGTTGATGTGTTGATTTCACCAACATGTCCAAATACTGCATTTGATTTGGGTGCAAAAGCATCTGATCCTTTGGCAATGTATTTGACAGACATTGCAACAATCAGCTGTAACCTTGCAGGGCTTCCCGGTATCAGTGTACCGGCAGGTTTTGACGAACAGGGTATGCCGATAGGTTTACAGATACTTGCTCCTCAATTACAAGAAAGAAGACTGTTCAACTTTGCACATCAATTCGAACGAGCAAACGATTTCTATACAAAATTGGCAAATATTTAAGGTAAATTATCTTACAACACCCATCATAGAAGTGCGAGTTGATTCGTTCGGTTTAGCCTGAGTTTTTTCAATGGGTTTACCTTCTTCGCCGAGTGCTGATCTAAAGCCTAAAGTTAATGCAACACTTGTTCTGCCGCCGTTACGAACCATAGCTTGTCCGTATGCAGAATATTTGTCGTTCCACAATTTTTGAACACCGACACCGTATTCTACATATGGCTTGGTGTGCATTTCAGGGAGTCTTACTCCGTTTGCAGTAGTGTCTGTTTCGTTCAGCAGGTTCCAGGTCATACCGACTGATGCGTAT
>JAFYDY010000070.1 GCA_017544545.1 bacterium | reverse complement strand
TTGTTCAGCCAAAAGAGCTCTGGGAAGAGTCAGGCAGATGGGCAGCATACGGCGGCGAACTTATGAGATTGAAAGACCGTCACGGACGTGAAATGTGCCTTGGCCCTACTCACGAAGAAATTATTACATCTATCGCTCGTGATGCTTTAAAATCATATAAACAATTACCGGTTAATCTTTACCAAATCCAGTCAAAATTCAGAGATGAGAGAAGACCCAGATTTGGACTGTTGAGAGGCCGTGAATTTATTATGAAGGACGCATATTCATTCGCAGCCACACAAGAAGACCTTGAAAAAGAATATCAAAATATGTGGCAGGCATACACGAATATATTTAATCGCTGCGGACTTGAGACAAAAGCCGTTCAGTCGGATTCAGGTGCAATAGGCGGCAACGTTTCTCACGAATTTATGGTAATTACAGATACAGATGCAGGGGAAAATGATGTTTTCTACTGCGACAGTTGTGATTATGCTGCAAATTCAAACCACGCAATTTCAAACCTGCCGGAAGCAGTTATTGACGGCAGTAAATATTTCAACAAATGCGAAGTTGTTTCAACTCCAAATTGCCATACAATAGAACAACTTGCAGAATTTTTAAAGATACCGGCGACATTGATTTTAAAATCCCTTGTCTACATTGTAGACAAAAAACCTGTAATTGCGCTGATAAGAGCAGATAAAACAGCAGAAGAAACAAAATTATTAAACGCAGTCGGGGGATTGGAAATAAGAATTGCAACATCCGAAGAAATTGCAGAGCTTATGCAAAATCACGGGTTTAATGCCGTACCAGGATTTATCGGACCTAAAGGGATGAAAGATGTACCAATAATTGTGGATAACACCGTTAAAGATATGAAAAACTTTGTTGTGGGAATTAACGAAACAGACGTTCACATGGTTGGTGCAAACCTTGAAGACCTTGAACTTGGCGATATCAAATACACCGATATCAGATTGGTAGAAGCCGGAGAATTTTGTCCTCAATGCGGAAAGCCGCTCAAAGTTACAAGAGGGATAGAAGTCGGTAACATCTTCCAGCTTGGCACAAAATATTCCAAGCCAATGAATGCAGTCTTTTTAGATGCAGACGGCAAAGCTAATCCATACATTATGGGATGTTACGGTATAGGTGTCACAAGAACAGCCGCAGCTGCCGTTGAAGCTCACCACGATGAATGGGGAATCAAATGGCCTTTGGCTATTGCTCCATATCATGCTGTCGTTGTTCCTGTCAGCGAAAACGATGAGCAACAGGTTTCTGTTGCAAACAAAATCTATGAAGAACTAAAATCCAAAGGGATTGAAGTTGTGATAGATGACAGAGCGGAACGTCCGGGCGTAAAATTTAAAGATGCCGACCTTATAGGTTTCCCGTACAGAGTGACCGTCGGAAAAACTATAACCGAAGGCAACGTGGAATTTGTAACCCGTGCGACCGGAGAAAAAGAAGTTCTTAAACCTGAAGAAGCAGTTTCAAAAATTGTTGAAGCTGTAAGAAATATAAAGTAGAGGAATAAAATGATATTAGAATTTTTATATTCAAAGATACACAGAGCAACTGTTACAGATGCAAATCTTAACTATGTCGGATCAATTACTATTGATGAAACATTGTTAAAGGCTGCGAACATAAGAGAATGGCAAAAGGTTGAAATTCTGGACGTAAATAACGGAGAAAGATTCCAAACCTATGTTATTAAGGGCAAAGC
>JAFYDY010000069.1 GCA_017544545.1 bacterium | reverse complement strand
TATGCGAACTTCTATGACACATTGTTCAACAGAATTTGTATGAACGGCTGGATTGAAAACGACAACATTGATGATAAAGAATATATGCAGGAGCTTCTCAAAAACGGTATGGCATTTGTATCATCAATGAGTGATGACGGCTTCTATTATCAGGGCAACTACGCTACTGACAGAACAATTTTGGAAGTTACGGATGATGAGGCTGTTGCAAGAGCTCAGGCTAAATATAACAGAGAAAAAGCAAGTATTGAATATAAAGAAGACAGAATTGATATGAAGATGAAAAATCTTGATACAGAAATTTCTTCTCTGTCTACGGAATACGATACGACAAAACAACTTATAACCAAAACGGTTGAAAAATCGTTCAAACGATATGAAGCATAAAAAGAGGCGAAAGCCTCTTTTTTTATTTTAGTTTATGTAAAACTTTAATTCTGTTCAGCGGCCAAAATACTGCAACGGCACGACCGACAAATCTGTCACGCTTTAACACGCCCCAATAGCGGCTGTCAAATGAGCTGCCGCGATTGTCTCCCATCATAAAATAATCATCTTTACCCAAGTTAAACGGACCGCATTTCATGATTTGTTCGTTTGCGAGGACAAAGATATCTGCGCCTTTATCAGGGCAGGCAGGGTATTCGTCAACGCTTTTTATGTAATCTTCCTCGTACTTTTTATCGTTAATCCAGACATATGCTGAGCCGTCGGCTTCGGGTACGATTTCAATTTTGTCCCCCGGAAGTCCGATTACACGTTTTATATAAGCAACATCTTTGCAAAAAATCCCCGTCAATCTTGAAAATAAAGGCCACGGTCTTCTTGAAAGCTTTGTTGCCGGTGGGTAAAAGACCATTATGTCCCCTCTGTCAGGACCTGTGAAAAATCTCGAATATCTTTCAACAATAATTCTGTCGCCTTCAATCAACGTCGGCTTCATTGATCCGGACGGAATCCAGCGTATTTCGCCAATGAAAAATCTTATTATAATTACCATAACAAGAACAAAAACAATCGTTTCAATAATTTCGCATAAAGAGCTTTCTTTATATTCTTTGTATTTTATTTCAAATTCTTCCAGTGAAACTCGTGTTTTTTCGGGTAACTTTGACTTGAAATTTTCCCAAAAAGCCTCTCTTTTTTCTTTTATAGAGTTTTTTAATTTATCAAACATTTTCTAAAAGCTCCAAAAATTTTAACAGTGCTGCAGAATATTCATTTTCAGGTAAATTTCTGATAATTAAGGCAGCGTTGTTTGTATAATTATTTAACAAAATCTTTGTTTTTTCAATACCCGTTTTATAATTGTCTTTTTCGTTTCCGAAAATAACGGGCGCGTTATAAATACCTTCTTTCAGGTCATTTTTTGAAGGTTTATCTTTATCTGTTGATGTAATGTTTATCAAATCATCACGAATCTGAAAGGCTGTCCCGATATCCAGCCCAAGCTTACTGATTTCATCAAGATTATATTTTTCTTTGCTTAATATTGCCGTTCCGACAAGAGCTGTTTCAAATAAGTAAGCAGTTTTATTTTTTGTTTTTTCAATGTAGTTTTCGATTGTTCCGATTTTGAACCTGTCAAAATCCTGATTTATTTCTCCGATACACATTTGTTTAACGGTTTGGATAACTTTTTTTATCAGGTCTGAATTCCCAAGAAGGATAAGTTTCTCCATTGCTGCAGCCAAAAGGTAATCTCCCGAAATTACGGCAAGCTTGTTATTAAATTCTGCGCCTATGGTTTTGTTCCCACGTCTTATATCGCACTCATCAATTATATCGTCATGAATCAGTGAAGCGTTGTGTATAAGTTCTATCACCGAAAGAAATTCAAGTTGTTCTTCAGATAAGGTTTCTCCTTTTGATTTCATCAGCAGTATCGCCAGCAGGGGACGGACTCTTTTGGAAGGCCCGTTCAAAAATTTTATCAGAATTTTATTAAGAGATTCACGCACATCAATTTGGCCGGTAATAAATCTCTCAATCGCTGAGAGTTCGTCCTTTGCCAAAGATTTTATATTATTGTATTCCTGTGTAAAACTCATAATTAATTTTTTTTCAATTTCAGATAATTTACCTTATCCCAGCTTAAGTCAATATACTTAATTTCTGAATCTATGTTAGATATTTGAGGAAGGATTGTGTAAATTCTTTTGATTCGCTCTTCTATTGTACTGTCAATTACTCCCAGACGAATGCTTGTTGTTTTGATTTTTACGTAAACATCATTTGGTACACGCATATCAAAATATTCAACCTTTTCGCCGGAATATGTTTCAACGTATTTTACAATTTCTTCAATTTCATGAAATTTCTTAGCGTTAATCTCTTTTTTCAGGCTCTGTGGTGTTGTTATGATATTAAGCACAGACGAGTATTCATCAAGCTTCATGTAATTCTTATTCAAAATAAGTATATTATCAGAGGTGAAAAACGCTGACGGTTTTGCGCTTAGGCTTGTTCTGATTATTGCGACAGGAGTTCTTTCTTTCATAATAATTTGTATCCTTGCCGGAAATCCGTAGCGCCTTACGTATACTTTTTTCGTTGTAGGCAGACCATAAAGAGCTTTTTTTATTGCCTTTGATCTCATCATGAAAATCGGAAACGGTGAAACTTTAATGTCCTTCATTGTCTGATTAAGCACGTATGTTGGAATAATTTTGTTATTAGTTATCTGAATTCTGTCAGAAGATGGGTTTTTGAAGGTATCTTGCGGCAGGTACCAGCCGGGCAGAGTGAAAAATTTGTATATTGAATAGATTACGATAATAAAAACTGCAAGACGACTGATGGATTTTAAACGGTTCACTTTTTTACGTTTTTTACGTATAACTCTTTCCTTTTGCTTATGGCGAACCGAATGTTTTACCATTTTATATTCGTCTTCCGGATGATTATTGATATTGTTGTAATCGGACTCTGTCATTATTTGTTTAATCCTGCTCCGTTTAGAATTATTTGTACCAAATCATCATAGCTGATGCCCATAACTTTTGATTGTGCAGGCAAATCGCTGGTTGCAGTCATACCGGGGGAGGTGTTGATTTCAATTACGTATGGAATCCCGTCGTTTGAAATCATAAAATCAACTCTTGAAACTCCGCGGCAGCCTGTCAATTCGTGCGATTTAACAGCAATTTCTTTTGTTTTTTCAGTCAGCTCTTTGCTGAGTTTTGCCGGAAGGATAAAATCAGACATTCCGGGAGTATATTTTGCTTCAAAATCATACCATTCGTTTTTAGGCCTGATTTCAAGGATTTCTGTTGCAAAATTTTTGCCGTCACGTTCAAGAACACCGACAGTCATAAAAACACCGTCAATAAATTCTTCAATCAAAACGTCATCATTATATTTGACAGCATCTGCATAGGCTTTTTCAAGCTCATCACGGGAATTTACCTTTGTCATCCCAAAACTTGAGCCTTCTGAAACTGGTTTTGTGATAACCGGAAATTTCAAATCCTTTGTCATTTCCATAACATCTTCACCCTTGCGGACAAAAACCGATTTTGCCAAAGGTATATCTTTACAGGTGGAAAGAACTTTTTTTGTATATTCCTTGTTCATACAGATTGCAGATGACATTACGCCGCAGCCGGTGTATGGGATTTTAAGGATTTCCAAAAGTCCCTGAATGCAGCCGTCTTCTCCGTATTTGCCATGCAAAGCGTTGTAGGCATAATCGTAGTGACCTTCTTTTAACGTTACCCCTATATTTCTATCAACTTCAACAAGTTCTGAATTTTTATAACCAAGTCTTTGTAGTGCTTCATAACAACCTTTGCCGGAGCGTCTTGAAACTTCGGCTTCGGATGATAAACCACCGCATAACACTGCTATTTTGGCATCTTTTGATATAATATCTGACATAATTCGTTTTCCTCTTTGTTTTTCCCGCCCAAAAATCTTATTTCCGGTTCCAATTCTATATTATACTCTTTTTTTACAGCTAAGTACATTTTATACATCAAACTTAATACATCTTTTGAGGTGGCGTTTCCGTTATTGACTATAAAATTTGCGTGGTTTTCCCAAACTCTTGCCTCACCTTCTGCCATTTGTTTTGCTCCGACGCTGTCTAAAAGTCTGCCGGCACTGTTGTTTTGCGGGTTTTTGAAAATACTTCCACAATTTGGCAGGGCAAGTGAAGGCTGGTGCGATTTTCTGAAAGCAAGATTTTCCTCCATCTGTTTTTTGATTTCTTCTTTCGGTTTTTGTGAGAGTTCAAATTCTGCCTGTAAAACAATCAAATCCTCTTTTTGACAACGTGAGGTGCGATAATCAAATTCAAGCTCGTCTTTCGTTAATTTTATAATCCCTTTTTCTTTTGAATAGCAGGTTGCACAAACCAAAGTATCACTTATAGCCTGAGAGTTGGCTGAAGCGTTCATATAAACTTCACCCCCGACGGATCCCGGAAAACCTATCATAAATTCCAAGCCGGATAAACCTTGTTCTGCAACTGTTTGAGCAAGCTTTGGACCTTTAACCCCCGCATCTGCAACAATGTGCGTACCGTCAATTTCGATGTTATCCATTTTTGTTGTGAGGATAATTGCTCCGCCATAGCCGTCGGATGATACGAGGGTATTTGAAAGGTTGCCAAAAACCTGAAAGTCCTTGTGGGTATCATGAAGAATCTCAAAAAATCCATCAAGATTTTTCGGGAAATAAACCTCTCTTATTTTACCCCCGATTTTGAAAGTCGTAAGGTTTTTTATATCAAAGTCTTTTTCAATAATATGATTAAACATTTACCCCGTCATTTAGTTTTAATAGCTCAGAACCGAGTTTAGT
>JAFYDY010000068.1 GCA_017544545.1 bacterium | reverse complement strand
GATGCGGCACTGAAAACGAACCAGGTGTGCATTACGGGGTGCTGGTAAGACCAAATTTCTTTAATAGTGCTTGTTGCATTGTTCAGGGTTTGCATTTTATCTTCTCCAAAAATAACTTAACTCAATATAATTTATATATTCTATTATCCACATTTATCGAAAAACAAAATCACCCGTTTAGTTGATTTCGGAATTAGTTTATTTTATTATTGACATATGCGAAATGTTGAATTATTAATGCCTGCCGGAAATATAGAAAAGCTTGAATATGCCGTTAGATACGGTGCGGATGCTGTTTATCTGGGAGTCGTGGATTTCAGTTTGAGAGCTATGCGCAAGGGAGAAATAATTACCCTTGAAAATTTGAAAAGCGCAATAGATTTGGCTCACAAATTAGGCGCAAAAGCGTATATGACGTTAAACATTTTCGCTTTTAATTCCGATATCAAACATTTGGAAGAATGTATGGATATTATAAAAGACGCAAATCCTGATGCAATTTTGGTTAGTGATTTCGGAATATTGAGATTACTAAGAAAATATATGCCGGATACCGATATCCATGTAAGTACACAGACAAATATCCTGAATTATGAATGTGTAAAATTCTGGCAGGATATGGGCGCAACAAGAGTTGTTTTGGCAAGAGAACTTTCAATCCCAGAAGTTGCGGAAATAAAACGTCAGGTTCCCGGAATGGAAGTTGAATGTTTTATCCACGGATCTCAATGTGTATCATTTTCCGGCAGATGTTTGCTGAGTGACTATTTTACAAACGGTGAGAGAAAAGCAAATTCGGGCAACTGTTCTCAGCCCTGCCGCTGGAGTTACAAATTGGTGGAAGAAACTCGTCCCGGTCAGTATTATGAAATCAATCAGGATGACAGAGGTTCTCACATTCTGAGTCCTAAAGATTTGTGTCTTGTAAAACATTTAAAAGAAATGATTGATGCAGGGGTGGATTCGTTTAAGGTTGAAGGCAGGACAAAGAGTCTGTATTACGTTTCTGCAGTTGCAAAGACCTATCGTGAAGCGATTGATGAAATTATGAAAAATCCTGATGCTGATATGGAAAAATATTTTATAGAACTTCAAAAGGTCGGAAACAGGGGTTATACAACGGGGTTTGCGCTTGGAGAAAACAAACCTGATAGCTATAGCTATGATATTTCAAAAGGCTTGGCGGGGGCTGATTTTCTGTTTGAATTCCACGATAAGAAAAAATATTCGGAGGTAGTTTTCGGCTCTGATTCTTCAGACAATCTATACTTTGTAAAAATTAAAAATAAAATATACATAAATGACGAAGTTGAAGTGATAACTCCTGATGAAAGGTTCTTAACGAAGGTTGTGGAAATTATTGATGAAAAAGGCGAGAGTCTGGATTTGGCAAATACAAATGCCGATGTTTATCTGAAATTATCGGTTGAGCCAAAGGATTATGAAGTGGCGCTTGCAAGAACTGTCGGAGTGAAAGAACATGTTTGTTAAGCCGGATTACAACCTGAAAAGAATATATGATATAGATTTGGATGATTTGAAAAACCAGGGTATAAAGGGTATGCTTTTTGACTTGGACAGTACTCTTATGGCATCAAAGTCTGCACAGTATTCAAAAGAGATTCTGGACTGGCTCAGTGTTGTGAGAAAAGATTTTTTTATTGCCGTTGTTTCAAATAATCATAATAAGAAATATATAGAAAAAGTGAGTGCAGTTTCAGATTTCCCGCTCTTATTTGATGCGGCGAAACCAAAGACGCAAAAAGTGGAAGCATTTTTAAAACAATATAATATTAAACCCGAGGATTGTGCGCTGGTGGGTGACAGACCTTTAACTGATATTGTATGTGGTCAAAGACTTGGCTGCAAGACGATTTTGGTTGATTCTATTACTGCCGATACTGAAGCAAAAATTGTACGATTTGTAAGATTTTTGGAAAGATTATCAGTTTCTCATTAGTTTAGTGTACATCTATGGATTGAAATTTTGGGCAATTTAGTGTACTTGTAACAAAATATTAATATTTGGAAAACCTTGAAAAAAGGGCGTTTTCGTTGTTTTTCATTATGAAATTTGGCAGGTTTTACAAATTTTGACTAAACATGAATAATATTATATTATTGTAATGAGAGTGTATACTCATACAAAATACACTAAATAATTGATATACAAAAAAGAGAGTTTTACTATAATATTGTTATTATAAAACTAGATGGGTGGAGATAACGTGAACACAAATTACTACAGAGAAGAGAGTTGGGTAGGCAGCACATTTACTAAACGTGGTAAATGGGTACTGTCATTGATAGCATCAGTTCTTGTCGTTGGTATGATTGCCGGCGGTTGTGGTGTTTTGCAAAATATTGGCATGAACAATCAACCTGCACCGGAACCGGCTCCGACAGAAGTTGTTGATATTGATGCTACTCCTACGGAAGGTGTCAATGTTCCGGCAGATACGGATCTTGATGTTTCACCTTCAGCAAGCAGTATGGTATCATACGATGTATCATCAGTCGGCAGAGCAGATCCGTTTATGCCGTATGGCGAAATTCAGGCATATGACGATGCCGTAAATTCTGCATTGGCAGAGGCAAATGCTCATAACGCAAAGATTGCCGAATTGCAAAGACTCAAAAATATGGCAGTCAGAGAACCGGATGATATCAGTCCGTACAAGTTTAACTTGCCTGTTCCTCCGACCTCTTTGGCTCCGGAAGGCGCTGCAGCTGCAGTTATTTCAAGAACAAAAGTTGTTGGTATTATGTATAACGCAAGCAGTCCTTCGGCAATTATAAATGTAGATGATAAAGATTATCTGGTTCGTATAGGCGACAATATTATCGGTCAGGAATATAAAGTTCTTAAGATCAATCCTTCATGGATTACTGTCGGTCTCGGATCAAATATATACTCAGCAAGTATTGGTGAGTTGTTCGTAAAAGATGAGTTAAATTCATCAAGTAATGATCTGTATAATATGAAAAACAGATTTGGTGGTAGAAAAGGTTAATTATAAAAGTTATAAGCAGGAGCAGATATGAAAAATAAGATTAGAGAAAAATTTATTGCCAGCGTTATGTTATCAGCTTTCTTGGTAACAAACTCTGTGACAGCAACATTTGCGATGGAAGATTATTACGGATACGGAGCATCCTCTGTTCCGGCACTGAGATCAGCTCAGGGATCTTCTGTTGGTATTAATTCAGATTTGAGTATTTCAAACGGAGATTCTATTGTAAACTTGAGCTTGAGAGATGCGGATGTTACTCAGGTATTGAGAATGTTTGCAGATCAGGCAGGTATGAATGTTATATTCGCTCCTGATGTTGAAGGCACAGTTACAATGGATTTGGTTAATATCTCGTTGAAAGAAGCTTTGGATCTTGTTGTAAAAACACAAAAGCTTTTCTATGATATCAAAGCAAATACATTGATTGTTTCTTCTGAAGATTCACCTCTTTCTGTTGGTGACAGAAATAAAACAATAACTGTTATCCCTGTTAAATATGTTAATGCTGCTGCATTATCTCATTTTATGAATACAAGTATATTCAATTCAAAAGGTAAAGGTTCTGTAGCACCCGGTATGTCTAAAGGCTTTATCGTTGCAACAAACCCTGCAACAAACGAACTTATTGTAACAGGTACAGAAAAAGATATTGCTGTTGTAAGAGGTATTGTTGAACAATTTGACAGAAAACCTACAATTACAACATTTAAAATAAACCACACAACTCCTGCAGAAATGGCAGCAACAATATGCTCATCTTTGTTGCCGTCAATGTCTGTTCAGGGTAAAGACGGAGCTTCAGGCGGTGCTGCCGGTGTTCCTACAGGTTTTGCTTCTGATGAAGGCGGCAGTGAAGGCGGTGCATTAGCAGTTGGCGGCGGAAAGATTGCATGCGCATCTTCTGTTCAACAGATGACTTCTGAGACTACGGGTGGAGATGAAACATTCAGACTTGACAGCTTGCCGTTGTTGAATTTCTCTGTTTCATATTTCCCGACTGCAGGTACAATTCAAATTATCGGCGGTTCAGATTCTCAAATAGAAATGATTCGTGAATTTATTGAGGCTAATGACGTAAAATCGCCTCAGGCATATTTGGAAATTCAGATTGTTACATTGTCAGAAGCAGGCAGCAAAGAATTTGATAACAACTGGACATTCTTGAGCAAAAACTTCTCGTTTAATGCAGGTGGTGGAGTAAAAGGATTCCAATCAGATTCTATGTATCCGATTTTCTGGGCAGGTCATGGTTATACCTTGGTTGATCCGTCATCATGGGATTCAGAAAAAGGCGGCTATGAAACTGTTGGTAGAGTTGGCAAATGGGGCACTTCTCCTCAATTGATGTACGCTGTTAAGTACTCGATTGAAAACAGAAAAGCTCGTGTACTTGCTAATCCGAAAGTTCTTTTGACAAGCGGTCAAACATCAACAATCGACTTGACAAAGGACTATGTATCAAAAGTTACAACTCAATACTTGGATAACGGTACAGCAATCGGTTCTGCGCAGGTTCAAAAAGACTACGAAATCAAGGATGATGATGGTATAAAAGTTACTGTAACACCGTTTATCAGTCCGGACGGATACGTAACTTTGGATATCAAACCTGAATACAAGGCTCAATATGACTGGATTAGAGATGTAAATAACGATCCTATTGTAACTATGTTGCAAAGAAGAGACCTTGACTTGAAGGGTGTAAGAATTAAAGACGGTGAAACTTTAGTTATCGGTGGTATGATTCAAGAGTCTGAAAGTAAACAAGTTTCTAAAATCCCGTTCCTTGGTGACATTCCGGTATTAGGTATGTTCTTCAGATCAACCGGTACTTCTAAACAAAAAGAAGAAATGGTTATCATGATTACACCTCAAATCGTAGTTGATACAGAAGACGCGATTGCGGATGATACACTTCTTTAAGAACAAGGGATTATGTACGAATAACAATTCAAAGTAAAAACACATGAACGCACTAATATTAAGACTAAAAAACAGTATAGACCAAAAATTAGTAGATAGTATTGATAAGAAACTGATGGGGCAATATCACTTTGTCCCCATCAGTATTAAAGATGATTTTTTATTCGTTGCAGTATCTCAAAATTCTGACAAAGCTCAGGTTACAAGTATTTTAAAAGATAAATTTCCTCAACAGATCAAGTTCATGCTTGTGCATGGTGATGATTTTAAAGATCTGATTTCGGAATATTTACCCGCTTCTGTTATTGCGGAACAGGAAGAAAAAGAGGCCGAAAAAGAAAAGGAAGAACCTAAAAAAGAGGAACATCACGGTTCCGGACAAAAGTTAGGTGAAATGCTCGTTGCAGAAGGTGTTATCAGTCAAGTTGATTTGATGAAAGCACTTGCTTCTTCAAAGAGAAAAAATGTACCAATTGGTTCTACCTTGTTCGAAATGGGTTTAATTACCCTCGATCAGTTGAAAGAAGTTTTGCATAACCAGTCAGGCTACAATATTGTAACCGCTGATCAGTTAGCAAATCAGAAAAACTTCGTAAATATATTGCCGGAAGACTTTATTAAAGCAAATTCTGTTATTCCGGTTTCTTCAGATGGTAAAACCCTGACAGTCGGTGTTGTTAAGCCGATTGAGCAAGATGTAGTAAAAGCTATTATTTATATGACGGGTTTAAACCCGAAACAGTTGTTGATGACTCATTACGAGTTTCGTCAGGCTGTAAATACATTCTTTTCTGAATCAAAACGTCAGACAGATGAAATTATTAACCAAATTAAATCTGAAACAGATGAAGAAGTAGAAGACGATACACAGGCGCAGATTAAAAGAGAATTAGAAGATTCTACAGGTTCTGTTGCCAAGTTCGTAAACCAAATTATCACAAACGGTATTGATACAAAGTCTTCAGATATTCACATCGAGCCGCGTCTTTCAGGTTATATTGTCCGTTACAGAAAAGACGGTATGTTGTCAAAGGTTTTGGATGTTCCTGCTCAGGTTGAATCTGCAGTAATTGCTCGTTTCAAGGTTATGGCAAGAATGAACATCGCAGAAAACAGACGTCCTCAGGATGGTACGTTTTCAATTTCTTACAAAAATTGTTCTTATGACTTCCGTATCAACACACTTCCTGTTTCCGGAAAGGAAAAGGTCTGTATTCGTATTTTGGCACCGGCTGTTTCTTTGGAATCTAATGACAAAGAAATTAAACTTGTCGGAGCTACGGATTTGGATATTGAGAAGGTTAAACAAATGGTTTCTTGTCCGAACGGTATTATTCTGACATCAGGTCCTACCGGTTCAGGTAAAACAACCACTTTGTATTCTGTATTAAAAAGTTTGAATGACGAATCGGTTAACATTACAACGATTGAAGACCCTATAGAAATTAAGTTAGAGGGCATTAACCAATCTCAGATTAACGCAAAAGCGGGCATCACATTTGCATCATGTATGAGGGCTATCTTACGTCAGGACCCTGATATCATACTTGTCGGTGAAATCCGTGACTATGAAACACTGGAAATCGCAATTTCTGCTGCATTAACAGGTCACTTAGTATTAAGTACCGTCCACACGAACTCTGCAGCAGCAACTGTTACCCGTTTGATTGAAATGGGTGCTAAGGATTATCTGGTATCTTCTACATTGTCGGGCGTTATTGCTCAACGTCTTGTAAGACGTTTGTGTGATGATTGTAAAGAAGAATATTATCCGACAAAAGAAGAAGTAAGGATGCTAACTACAGATCCTGCTGAGATGGAAAAATTATTAAAAACACCTTTCTATCGTGCAAAAGGATGCAACAAATGTAACTTCCAGGGATATAAAGGTCGTCTTGGTGTATATGAAATAATGATGATAACTAAGGAAATTAAAAAACTGATAGCTCAGGGTGCTCATGATTTGGAAATTGAGGATGCTGCTGTTGCAAATGGTATGACCACGTTGCACAAAGCGTGTATCGGTCACGTAATTAACGGTTTAACAACATCTGAAGAGTTCGTCAGAGTCTTGGGTATGGCAGGTGAATAGGGTGAAGTATGGCAATTTATAATTATACAGCATTAAAAAACGGAACAAATGAAATCGTAAAGGGTAAAGTTGAAGCTGAAGATTTACGTGCAGCCAGAGCTGCAGTTTTAGCTTTGGGATTTACTCCTACGAATTTGATGGAAGAAAAAGTTGCGAAGGTTGAAAAAGGCAAACCGGCCGGTAAAATGCCAAAATTAGGTCTTTCTGAACAGATTGATTTTACTTCAACTTTGCAGATTTTGTCAGCAGCCGGTATTCCTATCATTGAATCCTTGTTATTTATTGAAAACGATGCTGCAAAACTGAAGATTAGACAGTGCGCAACGGAATTACGTCGTCAGATTATGAACGGTGGTACGTTCGCAGGTACTATTGCAAAATATCCGGAACAATTCGGTCAGGTTTATATCGGTCTTTGTAAAGCCGGTGAAGATTCAGGTGAATTGGAAAAAACTTTGGATCGTTTGTTAGAGCTTTTGAATAAACAGGCAGCAATCAGAAGTAAGGTTATCGGTACACTGATGTACCCGATGTTCGTTATCTTGTTGGCTGTATTCATTGTTGTTGTCATGTTGGTATTTGTATTCCCGATTTTCAAAGAGATGTTTGACTCAATGGGTATGCAATTGCCGTTCATTACAAGAGTTTTGATGGATATGGGCTTGTGGATGAAGGCTAACTGGATAGTTATTCCGGCAGGTTTGTTCGGCGCAATAGCTCTGTTGAACTTCCTGTTCCGTTGGAAACCGTCAAGATGGAAAATAGATGCTGCAGTTTTGAAAATTCCCGTATTAACGGATTTGATTCAGTTTTCAAACTTTGCAAACTTTATATCAGTCATGCAGGTTGCATATGATGCCGGCGTTCCTATTTTGGAATGTTTGTTCCTGTCTAATTTGACACTTACAAACCACACGCTTGAAACAAGAGTTGAGGAAGCAACCGAAAAAGTACAACAAGGTCAGCACTTGTCTGCAGCTTTGCGTTCAACCAGAACAATGCCTAAGATGATTTTGTTTATGATTGCAACAGGTGAACAATCAGGTCGTTTGGGCGATATGTTAGGTCAGGCAGTAAGTTATATTGATAAACAGTTAGATATGATTATTGATATTATGACCAAGATGATTGAACCTATAATGCTTGTTGTTATCGGTACAATAGTTTTGGTATTGGCATCAGCTCTGTACTTACCATTGTTCGCATCTTACATGGGTATGTAGGGGGTAAATATAAGATTTTTAAAACTGTCCTCTCAAATTGAAGAGGGCAGTTTTTGTAATAAAGAGAGGTAATATGGTAAAAAGTATTGTTATAACAGGTTCAACGTCAGGAATCGGACAGGAATTAGTCAGACAGTTTAAGGGGGATGATTGTGTAATTTTTTGCGGTTACAGAAATAAGGCGAAATTGCTGGAGGATTTGCCTGAAAATGTTGTTCCGTTTTATATTGATATGACGGACAGAAAGTCTATTGTTGATGCGGCGGAGTTTATAAAATCAAAAACACAAAAAATTGATATTTTAATAAATGTCGCCGGCTCGGTTGTGGCAGGTCCTGTTGAATTGTTGGATACTGACAGATTGAGAGAGCAATTTGAGGTCAATGTGTTTTCGCATATAG
>JAFYDY010000067.1 GCA_017544545.1 bacterium | reverse complement strand
CTCTCCCAAAAACTTGACATTTAGTCAGCTTTTTGCTCGGCAGAGTGCTACATCCCGATATTAAATTGTCATAACAGAAACTGTCGTTTCTGCGGGTGCGCTACCCCTCTCCCAAAAACCTGACATTTAGTCAGCTTTTTGCTCGGCAGAGTGCTACATCCCGATATTAAATTGTCATAACAGAAACTGTCGTTTCTGCGGGTGCGCTACCCCTCTCCTAAAAACCTGACATTTAGTCAGCTTTTTGTTCGGCAGAGTGCTACATCCCGAGGTGCTTTCGTTTTTATATTATCATAAAAAGATTTTTTGTCAAAGCCAAATAAGGTTAAAATTTTTTATTTACATAGGTGCTTTTAGTGCGTTTGTGTGCTAAAATCAATTATTATGGTACGACTTATAAATAAAGACAACATAAAATATGTCACTAATGTAATATGTTTTTTGATGGGGATTCAGGATAAAATGACTCATATTGCCGAATATAATAATCCTGGAATCGAGCCTTGCGTATATGTTATGTGGCATGGAAACCAATTTTGTATTCATGGAATACCGAACAGAAACAAACTCAATGTTCTTATAAGCACATCTTTTGACGGAAATATTGTTGCCGGTGCCTGTGAGTTTTTTGGGTATAAGGTGCGCAGGGGGTCAGCCAACAGAAAAGGTGCGATTTCGAGTTCAATAAAGATGCTTGAGTGTCTTAAATCGGGTGAAAATGTCGCAATTATGCCTGATGGACCAAGGGGGCCTCTGCATGATGTAAAACGTGGTGCAATTGTTCTGGCAAAAGAGGCAAAAGTACCGATTGTTCCAGTGCATTGGTATTCTGATAATTTTACTTTCATCAGGTTAAAGTCGTGGGATAAAATGACAACTCCTTTAGGCCCCTGTTGGCTGCTGAATACCTACGGTGATCCTATCTATACTGACGGAAAGACCGAAGAACAAATTGCGGAAGAAATAAAACAATCATTGTTAAAACTTGAGCAGGAAGCTCCTGAAAAATATAAAGAGGCAAAAGAACAAAAATTATGGAAAAAACAATCAAGATAGCAATGCTTCAAATGTCGTCTGTTATCGGGGATGTTGAGGCTAACGTAAATAAGATAATAAGTATTGTGGAAAAATCGTTGCCGGCTGATGCGGATGTATTGGTTCTGCCGGAGGTTTGGACTGTCGGATGGATGTGCAGCGAATTTCAAAAATCGGCTCAAGACCTTGAACACGGTTCGGTTTACGTTTTTTTATCAGGGTTGGCAAAAAAACATAATGTGAATATTATCGGGGGCAGTTATATCACAAGAGAATATGATAAATATTATAATACCTGTCCTGTCTTTGACAGAGAAGGCAAACTTATTGCGTCATATTCAAAAATGCACCTGTACTCCTATTACGGATGTGACGAAGGAAACTACATCTCGGAGGGAAAATATCCTGTTATGGTCAATTTGGACGGAGTAAATTTCGGCTTGACTATATGTTATGATATTCGTTTCCCTGAAATATACAGAGCTTATGCAAAAGCGGGTGCTGATGTTTTGGTAAATTGTGCTGCCTGGGGTTCTAAAAAACCAATTCCGTGGGAGATGATGACAAAATCCAGAGCCATAGAAAATCAATGTTACATGGTTGCATTGACACAATGCGGGCATATAATTAATGAAGAATACAACCTTGGACATTCAAGAATCGTTAATTATGTTGGAGAAGAAATTGCATCCATAACCGATACTGAAGGAATCGTTTGTGCAGAGTTGGATATCGGTGCAATGTACGAAATAAGGTCAAAATCTCCAACGATAAAAGATATAAAAGATAATTATGAGGTAAGAACTTTATGCAAAAAATAATTTCGCTTATTATGGCTTTTGCTATATCAATTTCAGCGGCAAGTGCAGAATCTATTAACAGAACAATATCCGGTTTGGGTATAAATAAAAGTGCAGTTTCTGTTTCTGTGAAAAATATTAATAGCGGAGCAACAGTGTATTCTTTAAATGACAGGGTGCCGCGTCTCCCTGCTTCCACTTTGAAGCTGGTCACAACGTCCGCTGCATACGATACTTTGGGAAAAGATTACAAATATAAAACGGGACTTTATAAAAGTACCAATAACGACATATATCTGAAATTATCAGGAGATCCTCTTTTAACAACTTCAGATCTTGAAAAGTTGCTGGATACGGCAAAAGAAAAAAATATTGTCGAACCGAAGGGCTTTTATATCGATGATACGGCTTTTGATGATGTTGAATGGGGCGAAGGATGGCAATGGGATGATGAGTTGAATCCTTTGATGCCTAAATTTAGTATTTACAATATAAATAAGAATATGGCAAAGGTTGATATTTCGCCAACGACACCGGGTGCGCCGGCGCAGATAGTTGTTAAACCCTTCTATCCGTTTTCTTTCGTAAATCAGCTTACAACAGATCCTCGTCTGAATAACAGTATAAAAATTAAGAAAAGCGACCTAATTGCACCAAATATGCTTAATGCAGTCGGTACTGTTTCAAAGAAAACTAATGTTATGATTCCGGTGTTCAGCCCAAAAATGAATTTTCAATTAAGACTTGATGATGCGGTAAATGCAAGAAAATTTGAGTATTACTCAAAAATTACTCAGGCAAAAATGCCATCGGAAAATATTTATTTGGTTGATGAGGCAGAACACGATATTGCCTCAATGCTTCCTATGATTATTAAAAACAGTGACAATCTTATTGCAGAATCTCTGTTTAAGACGGCGGGGGCTGTATATGCCGGAGACACAGGAACAATGGAAAATTCTGTTGCAATGTTAAATGATTATATAAGCAGGATTAATATCAATCACGAGGATATTAAGGTCGTTGACGGAAGCGGTGTTTCAAAAAATAATCTTATGACTTCAAAATTTATGGTTGAATTTTTGAGCTATAAGAGTTCAGAAGAAGATTTTGAAGATTTTAAAGCGTTATTAACAGCTCCGGGCGAAGGAACTTTAAAAAACAGAATGCTTTATTTCAAAGATTCTTTAAGGGCAAAAACAGGAACTTTGTCTGATGCAAGTGCAATAGCAGGTTACATCACAACAAAAAGAGGTAATACTTTTGCTTTTGATATTATGATAAATGATCCGAAAACTTCTTCAGCTGATAAGAAAAATATTGAAGAACAAATACTGCGCAATATTTATTTAAATTATTAAGAGGGTGTGAAATATGTATGAACCGCAATTTACAGTAATAACAACTACATCAAATATCGTTGATCAGGACAAAGCCGATGATTTTACTTTGCTGATTAATCTTTTAGCCAGACAATCATACGAATATCTTGATCATATTGTTATTGATAACGCGTCAAATGACGGTACTGAAGTTTTGCTCAAAGAGTATAAAAATTTAGGTTACATTGATTTCTTCTCAGAGCCGGACAGAGGAAAATTTGAGGCTATGAATAAAGGCTTGTTGAGGGCAAAAGGTGAATATGTCTCGTTTTTAAGTTGTGATGATTTTTATCACGATATAACCGGTATTGCCGACGTCGTAAACCTTATGGAAGCTGAAGAAGCGGATTTTTGTTTCTTTCCGTCATATTGTCGTCATCCTGAGGGTTACGTTTTTCAATTTGTTCCGGCAATGCTGAACACCTTTCAGGTGCCTCCTTGTCCAAGACAGGCTGTGGTATTCAGAAAGTCTGCTTTGTCTGAAGTAGGTGCTTTTGATGAAAAATTTAAACTGATGGCCGACTATGATTTGATGATAAGGCTTGTTATGAATGGTTATAAGGGTGTTCTTTTTGACGGAAATATTGTTACATGTAAGGTAGGAGAACAAACTCTCAAACACACGGATCAGGCGGAAGCAGAAACAAGTCATATATTCCACAAAAATTACAGGAACTTATATAATTTGTCTGATCAGGCGCTTGACCGGATGGTGAAAATTTCGGAGATACCTAAACCTTTGCTTGATAAATTATCTGCGAAATTCCCTCGGGAAGACAAAGAGCTTTTCTATGAACGATATGAGCAGATGTATAATCTGAGACTGGAAGCAGCACAGGCAATGCGTAATCAGAACAGACAGGGTTAATTTTGTCTGTATTGTTCATGTAAACAGTTTGCAAAATATATTTTCGGGGCTATAATTGAAGAAAGAGTAGTTATATTTGGAAGGTCAGAGTAATATGAGTAATCAAAAAATAGCGGTGCTTGGTTGTGGATTGTGGGGACGTAATATTGTCCGCAATTTTTATAATTTAAACGCACTTGGTTTGGTTTGCGACCTGGATGATGATAATTTGGCAAAAGTCAAAGAACAATATCCTAATGTTAAGACAACAAAAGATTTTAACGACATAGTTAATAGCAAAGATATAACGGGTGTTGTTGTTGTAACTCCGAGTCATACGCATTATAAATTTGTAAAAGCTATGTTGGAGGCAGGAAAGCATGTATATGTTGAAAAACCGATTTCAACTGTAGCTCAGGAAGCGAGAGATTTGGCTGACTTGGCTGAGAAAAAAGGACTGGTGTTAATGGTTGGTCACTTGTTGTTATATCATCCGGCGGTAAACAGGCTAAAAATGATGATAGATGCTGGAGAACTGGGTGATATTGTATATGCCCAAAGTGACCGTTTGAATATAAATTATTTTAAAAACGATCGTAGTGTTATGTGGGATTTGGCGCCTCACGACGTTTCTATGGTCAGTTATGTAACCGGCAAAGATCCCAAAAGAGTAATTTCTGCGGTGGGTTGTTCCTCAGACAGAAACGACATTATGGATATTACTCATCTTACGATAGAATTTGAGGGCGGAATTATCGGTCAGATTTCTGACAGCTGGATTACGCCTAAAAAACACGTTCAGCTTCTTGTTCGCGGGACTGAAAAAACTGCAATTCTGGATGATACCGTTCCGGATCACAAATTGACAATTTATGATAATTACAAGTCCGGAAGCAGCGAAGTGTTCCAACCGGATATTTTGGAAATAGAGCCGTTAAAACTTGAATGTCAGCACTTTATCAGTTGTTGTGAAACAGGCAAAAAGGCACGTTCAGACGGCGAAAACGGTTTTATTGTCGTAAGTATATTAGAAGAAGCAGAAAAGATTATGCTTGGGGACAGAGCAAAAAATTTAGACAGTGTAAATTTTGCGCTTTCACGTTCAAAGAAGGTGCAGGTATAAGATGAATATTAAAGAAAATTCGGCGAATATAGTTTCAATCAGCAGAATATTTGTAGCTTTTGTTGCAATCGGATTGTTGTATTTTAAAACTACTGAGGCTTACATTGCTTCCGTCGTATTGACCGGAATAGCTTTTTCAATGGATGCAGTTGATGGCTATCTGGCAAGAAAATTTGGTCAGGCATCTCAGGTTGGTGCGGTTTTGGATATTATGGGGGACCGAATTGTTGAGGCGATTTATTGGGTTGTCTTTGCCGTAATGGGTTGGTTACCGATTATATTCCCGATAATTTGTATCACAAGGGCTTTTGTAACCGACAATATCAGAAGTGTTGCTCTGACAAAAGGAATGACTCCTTTTGGAATGCAATCAACCGAATGGGGAAAATTTATCTGCGCTTCAAAATTTATGAAAACGACATATGCAGTGGCTAAAGTTGCGGCATATATTTTGTTAATTGTTGCTTATATCCCGGGACTTGAAGTAGGAGTTGCTGGGGTTATTCGTCAGACTGCCGTTATATTGGCGTGGATTGCAATTATCTTCTGTATTGTTCGCGGTATTCCTGTTGTTGCCGAAAGCGGAAAATTATTTAAGTAGGTCTTTATGGTAAAGCTAAACATAGTTTTATATGAACCTGAGATTCCTCAAAATACGGGTAATATTGCTCGTCTTTGTGCTTGCTGCGGGGCTTCGTTGTATTTGGTGGGAAAATTGGGTTTTTCTCTTTCAAGTAAATACACAAAAAGAGCGGGACTGGATTATTGGGACAGCGTTGATCTTCACAAGGTTGAGTCAATGGATGAACTGTATAAGATGTTTCCGGACGGAACATTTTATTACTTGACTACTAAAGCAGATAAATTGTATACTGATACAAAATTCAAAGATGGTGATTTTATTGTTTTCGGGCCGGAAACAAGAGGTTTGCCTGAAAAATATGTGAAGGATAAAAATGCCAGAACTATTCCTATGAAGGAAGGTCAGAGAAGTTTAAATCTGTCAAATTCGGTAGCAATAGTTGCGTATGAGGTGATAAGGCAAAATGGACTTTAATTTACCACGCAGAGTTGAGGAATCAAATAAAAGTACTTATGGTCGTGTGCTAAACATTTGCGGCTCCGATTATATGTCTGGTGCTGCGTATTTGTCGTCGGTTGCCGCATTAAAAATAGGATGCGGGTATTCGATATTGTGTTCAACGGACAGAGTAATTGATTCTGTGGCGGCAAAGACCGGTTGTGTTGTCTTTTCCCCTTTGGAAAGACTGGCGGAACAAATCGAACTGGCTGATGTTGTCGTTCTGGGATGTGGGTTATCAACTGGATTTGTTGCAACGGATATTTTTGAAAGATTTATGAAATGTGTGTCCCCTGATAAAAAAGTTATTATCGATGCTGACGGAATAAATATCTTGTCAAAGAACTATGAATTGTTCAAGGAAAAAGGGTTTACTAATCTCATTTTAACCCCGCATCCAAAAGAGGCCTCTCGCCTTTTGGGTGTTGAAACAGAGAGTATATTATCTGATACAAAGGCTTATGCAATGAGGGTTGCAGAAAGATATAATTGTGTCGCTGTTTTAAAAACTCACAATACAACAGTTTGTACAAATGACGGAAGATTGTATACGAATACAACAGGAAATAATGCCATGGCAAAAGCCGGCTCCGGAGATGTATTATCAGGAATGATCGCAGGTCTTATCTCACAAGGAATCGGAACCTATGAAGCATCCGTTCTTGGCGTGCTTTTGCACGGGCTCAGTGGTGATATTGCAAAAGAGCAACTCACAGAATACTCCGTTATGGCTGATGATTTAATCCGATATATTCCTGAAGCAATAAAGCATTACAGCAAGTCAAATTAGCTGACGAATTGCTGCATAACTTCAAATGGTTTTTCAACAACTTCCATTGAATTTCTGGTAATAATACCTCTTTTTAATTCAGTGAAGCTTGCTTTTTTGGAACAGAATTTATTTTTCAAAAATTCATAAGCGATTTTCGGATCACATTTTGTTCCGCAGGTGAACAAATCAACTGCAGCATATCCCAATTCAGGCCATGTGTGGATTGCCAAATGGCTCTCTGATATTATAACGACTCCCGAAACACCGTACGGATTAAACATGTGAAAACATTTTTGAACTATTGTTGCGCCACATTCCAAAGCAGCATCTATCATATATTTTTCTACTTTATCCAAACTGTTTAAGGTGTTAGGGTCACATTCAAAAAATTCTGCTAAAACGTGTTGTCCTAAATGTATTTCTTCTAATTCAGAATTTTGTCTGAACATGTCTAAAGGTGAGTCTGTCAATTCTTTCTTTCTCCTTATGTATAAATGTATATTTTCACACTATAACATAATATACTAAAAAATAATTTTTTGTTAGTTTTTTTTATAAATTTTTTCTTACAAAATCAATAGCTGTCATAAATACACTATTAGATTACTTTTCAATAATTACCGTTATTAAGTTTTATTAAGGCTATTTTAAATGACTGTCATTTGTTATAAGATATTGGTATGGATAATAAAATTCTGGTTATAGATGATGATGTTTCAATAAACGAACTTGTAAAGGTTAATCTTGAGCTTGCAGGTTATAAAGTTGTACAGGCTTATGACGGGGTAAAAGGTTTTGCCCTTGCCAAACAAGAGCTGCCGGCACTTGTTGTTCTTGACGTTATGATGCCTGATGTTGATGGGTTTACTGTTGCAAAGCGTATAAGGCAGAATGAAGAAACAAAAAGTATTCCGATAATTATGCTGACAGCGTTATCGCAGCTGAATGATAAGGTTAATGGTTTCAATATCGGAGTGGATGATTATCTTGTCAAACCTTTTGAAGTAGAGGAGTTACTTGTAAGGGTGCGAGCTTTATTGAAACGTACTCATCAAATACCAACTTCCGCTTCAACAAGAGATCTTCTGACTCTCGGTGAAATCACGCTGCTGCCTGAACAGTACAGTGTTCAAATAGGGGACAAACAGGTTAAGCTTACCCCGATTGAATTTGAAATCTTTAACTTGTTATTCCAAAATCATGGGAATATGGTATCTTCGGCAAAATTGCTGAAGGAAGTCTGGGGATATTCTCCGGATGATGATATTGAGACAATAAGGGTTCATATACGTCACCTCCGTTCCAAAATTGATAAAATTTCTGACGGTAAAAAATATATAGAAACAATTTATGGCGGCGGCTATAAGTTAAATATATAGTAAGTTTAACCTTTTGCCATGAACGGATTTTGTGTGCTATCTTAGGGGTGTATGACAGAAAATTTGTTGAAATTTAAAGGCAGCTGGAGAAGTTATCAAAAAAGGATTTTAGATAACCTTGAATTTCACTTGCTTGATAAAAAACTCCATATAGTTGCAGCCCCAGGTGCCGGCAAAACTACTCTCGGCATTGAGGTTATTTCAAGAATAAACAGATGTTCGCTGATTCTGTGTCCCACGAATACTATCAAAAATCAATGGAGAGACAGAATTTGTTCGGCATTCCTTGAAGAAAAAGATTTTGATAAAGTTTCAACGGATATCAGAAAACCCGCATATATCACGGTAACTACGTATCAGGCTCTGCTTGCGGCTTTTTGTGAGGGTGCCGTTTCTAAAAAGTCGCAGGAAGATGAGGATATTCCGGATGAACGAAACGATTACGATGTAGAAGAAGACATTGAAGATGATTCAATTACCTCTTCAAAACGATTCAGTCAGTCTAAGGCCGATGAGATTATAAATATATTGCAAAAAAGCGGGGTTTCGCTTTTATGCTTTGATGAGGCGCACCATCTTCGTAATGAATGGTGGAAGGCACTAACTTACCTTGTTGAAAATCTTGAGCCCAAACAAACAGTTTCTTTGACGGCAACTCCGCCTTATGATGTCGATTATAAAGAGTGGCACCGATATGAGGAGCTCTGTGGCCCGATTGATGAGGTTATTTCTATTCCGGAACTCGTAAAAAATGGGGATTTGTGTCCTCATCAGGATTTTATTTATTTTTCTTTTTTGAGGGAAAATGAAAAGGGGTTGCTTAAAAAGTATAACAAGGCTGTTTCAGATTTTATGCAGCGTATCCTAGCCGATGATGAACTTATTGATTATCTTTCAAATATGAGCTTTTTAAATCCAAAAGATGAGGATATTGAAAATATATTTGATGATCCGGATTTTTATGTTTCAATAGTTTCTTTGCTTAAATCTAAGGGTATAAGAATTCCAAAATCCTTTTTGGCACTTTTTGATGCCAAGGAGTTTGAACTTCCGAATTTTGATATAACCCGTGCAAAGAGTTTTCTGAATGGATTTCTTATTGATAAATGTGACCTTTTCAAAGGTCTTGAAAAAAAGATTGAAGAATATAATAATCTTGCAAAGCACTATGGATTGGTTCATAACAAGAAAATTGTACTGAATGACAGTAAAAAAATCCAAAAGCAGATAGCAAATTCTCTGGGAAAACTTGATTCAATCAAAGAGATTGTCGGGCTTGAGTTGTCTTCTTTAGACGACGGCTTGAGAATGGTCGTTTTGGCTGATTTTATAAAAGCCGAAGATATGGACAATTCACATTTGGGTGTTATTCCTATCTGGCGTACATTAAAGGATAAATATTCCGATTCCTGCAGTATTGGGGTGTTGTGTGGAACTTTGATAATTATTCCGTCAGCTATCAGTGGTACACTAAAGGATTTGATGAACGAAAGCGGCGTTTCATCAGGGGATATTTCAGTATCTCCCTATAAAGAGGATGAAAATTTCTTAAAAATTACACCCAAAGAAGCGGCTAAGCACAAAATTGTATCATTGATTACAGAATTGTTTAACAGAGGGCATTTAACAATTCTTATCGGTACTCAGGCGCTGCTGGGTGAAGGTTGGGATGCTCCGGTTATAAATTCACTTATTCTGTCAAGCACAGTAAGTTCTTATATGCTTTCTAACCAAATGAGAGGGCGTGCAATAAGGGTTGATAAAAATAATCCGAATAAGATTTCTAATATTTGGCATTTGGCGTCTGTCTGTATGCCGGATATGTCTGACGCTGCAAAAAATTTGATTTTTCAGGAGACTTTCTCGGATTCCGATACCCAAAGCGACTCGGGGCTTTATGATTTAACCCAATTGACAAAACGATTTGAAGGATATGAAGCCCCCTCTTACAATAATAATCACGAAATTCAAAGCGGAATCTCCCGTCTTCTTGGTAATAATTATATGGCTCAGGCAAAGGTAAAAGGGGATAGCTGGTTCACAGAATATAACAGGCTTACGTTTAATTATGCAAAAGACAGGGAGCAGACTAAAACCTGGTGGGAGAATTCTTTGTATTCCGGATATACGAAAGGAACTATGACTGTTTCTACAGGGGTTGAGTCCGAACGAGCGACAACAAGAACTCTTGTCTATACCGGTTATAAGCAGGCCTTTATTTCGCTCGGGTGTTTATATTTGGCGATTAATTATCTAATGATTGCAAACGGCCTGATAAATCTCTACGTATTTCTCTTTTGGTTTGTGTGTTTCGCTGTGGCGGCTATATATATTCTGCTCAAATTCCTGCGGACAGGCTCGGCAGCTTCTGTTATGAAGCAAATTGCAATCGTCCATCTTGAAACCCTTTATTATCTTGGTTATATAAAAACTTCTTTGCATAATGTCGGAATTTCTGTTTCGGATACGGATTATTTGTATGTATCTTGCAAAAATTTGCAGACAGAAGAAAATAATTTGTTGATAAAGGCTATTCAGGAGTTTCTCGATCCCATTGAAAATCCAAGATATCTGCTCATTAGGAAGAATACGTTTATGGGTGCAGTTCGTCAGGTGGATTATTTTGCAATTCCGTCAATAATTTCCCAAAACAAAAAAAGTGTTCAGATATTTGAATCTCTTTGGAAAAAATATATCGGGAATTGTGAAATGTTCTATACAAGAAATCTTGAGGGGAGAAAATTGCTGTTAAAGGCTCGCAAGAGTGCTTTTTCTGCAACTAAAAGGTCAAAATCCCGTAAACTTTCGAAATGGCAATAAAAAAACACGACTTTGTTGTCGTGTTTTATAGTTTGCTCCAGGCCAGACTTGAACTGGCACTGGGTTATACGCCCAATTGGATTTTAAGTCCAACGCGTCTACCGATTCCGCCACTGGAGCTTGTCTTTTTACGCTTTTATTTGATTGTCAAATGTACTTTTTGTATTGTGTCCTGCGTCTACCTACCCTCTCACAAAACCTGACATTTAGTCAGCTTTTGTTCGGCAGAGTGCCACTGGAGCTTGTCTTTTTACGCTTTTATTTGATTGTCAAATGCAGTTTTTACTTCAAATCTGCCTAACCATTCTAGCCCAAACAATATGGGTTGTCAAACGGCGAATTTTGAAATATATTTGCGAAGACCGTCTATCCTGCCGCTTAAATCGTCTACAAGTTCGTTTAGAACATCTTTTATCCCGTTTTTATTTGTGCAGCTGCAATATCCCAAAAGTCCGTATTTTACATTTTCAAAAATCAATTCCTGAAGCTTTGTTATATCGTTGAATACTTCTTCGTCAATGATATCTTTTGTCTTGGCAAGATTTATAAACATTTCGGATGTTTTGTTGCGGGCATTGTTGTACTTTCCAAGGATTATAAATCCCTGTATGTT
>JAFYDY010000066.1 GCA_017544545.1 bacterium | reverse complement strand
GGAAGATCCCAAATTTGCCAAAGGGCTTGTAAAAAGAGGAGTAACCAGTGTTATCACAGCAGGTACGCTAACTGAGAGCAACCTCTTAAATCAAACTTCAAACAACTATATTTGTTCGGTCTTTAAAGATGAAAAATCGGATTTATTCGGATTTGCTTATACTGATATTTCAACCGGTGAATTCAAAACAACACAGGCTCCTTTGAATATGATTATGGCAGAACTTGCGAGATTGAATCCGGCTGAAATTGTTGCACCAAGTCTAAAACAGGATATTAAGCCGTTTCAGATTGTACCGGATGAAGTGGTAAATTTGCCGGAAGAAATTACTCAAAAATACAATTGCTCAAAAATTCCGCCCTCTGTTTATGAGGTGAATTTTGTTGAAAATAATTTAAAAACAGTATTTAAAACTCAGAGTCTGGAAAGCTTCGGATATTCAAAATATAAGCTCGGTTTCAGAGCCGCAGGGGCTTTATTGTCTTATATTTGGGAAATGCAAAAGGGCAATATGCCAAAGTTTGACAGAATTGAGCCTTATGAACTTTCTGAATATATGATTCTTGACGCTTCAACAAGAAAAAATCTTGAACTGACGGAAACTCTGAGAGAAAAAAATAAATACGGCTCGCTTTTATGGGCAATCGACAGAACAAAGACCAATATGGGTGCAAGACTCCTGAAAAACTGGATTTGTCAGCCGCTGAAAAATGTTGATGATATTATAAAACGTCAAAACGCCGTATCTGAACTTGTTTCAAGAGAGGATGTAAGGTTTGCACTCTCTGATGCTCTGGAAAATATATACGATATTCAAAGACTCGCAACCCGTATGAGTAACGGCTCGGCAAGTCCTAAAGATTTTGTAAGTCTAAAACTGTCACTCGGTATGCTGCCAAAACTTCTTGAAGTAACCGAAACTCTTGAAAACGATATGTTCCATGATGTGAGAGAATTTAGCGAACAAATGGATGATTATTCAACAATGATTGATAATACCATTGTTGATAACCCGCCGCCATTGTTAAAAGATGGCGGAATAATCAAAGAACGTGTGAGCGGCGAGCTTGACTATTTCAGAGATTTATTAACCGGCGGCGAAAACTGGCTAAAAGATTTTGAGGAAAGTGAAAAAGAACGCACAGGTATCAAAAGCTTGAAAGTCGGATACAACAAGGTTTTTGGCTATTATATTGAAGTAACAAATTCTTATACAAACCTTGTGCCTGACACTTATATCAGAAAACAAACCCTGACAGGCGGTGAACGCTATATCACGGAAGAACTCAAAAAGCACGAAGATGACGTTTTGAGCGCAAAATTCAAATCAATAGAACTTGAATACAAACTGTTTACGGATTTCAGGGAATACTCAAAAGAATACGTTTCAAAAATCAGAGCTATTGCCGATGCCGTAGCTTTGGCCGATGTACTTAATTCACTTGCAACTGTCGCGGTTGAAAATCACTATTGCCGCCCCGAAATTGATAATTCTGACGATTTCATTGTGAAAAACGGACGTCACGCAGTTTTGGAAAAAATCTTGCCTTTGGGCGAATATGTCGCAAACGATTTGGAATTAAAATCAAATTCAACAGACACAACCCAATTTATGATTCTGACAGGGCCAAATATGGCAGGTAAATCAACCTATATGCGCCAAAACGCGCTGATTATGATATTGGCACAAATCGGCTCGTGGATTCCTGCTGACAGTGCAAAAATCGGAGTTACCGATAAAATCTTTACCCGAGTGGGTGCAAGTGACGATTTGACACTCGGGCAATCCACCTTTATGGTGGAGATGATTGAAACCTCATTCATCCTCAATTCCGCAACCGAAAAAAGTTTTATTTTATTGGATGAAATCGGCAGAGGAACAAGCACCTATGATGGTGTTGCAATTGCTTGGTCAGTTGCTGAATATATTGCAACCAAAATCAAAGCCCGCTGCATATTTGCAACCCACTATCACGAGTTAAACGTGATGACAAAAACCTATCCGCAAATCAAAAATTACAGAATCACCGTATCAGAACAAGACGGCGAAATAGAATTTTTGAGAAAAATTGTACAGGGCGGCGCAAGCAAATCCTACGGTATTCAGGTTGCAAAAATGGCAGGTCTGCCGCAAAGTGTAATCAAGCGTTCACAAGACCTGATGATAAAGATGCAAAAAGATTTTTCAAACAACCTCGCAACCCGTAAGAAAAAT
>JAFYDY010000065.1 GCA_017544545.1 bacterium | reverse complement strand
TGTGGGGATAGACATTGCAGCGACAACACCAATAATACCAAGAGTAATCAGAACTTCAGCCAGGGTGAATGCAAGTTTTTTATGCATATGGACTCCTTTATTATGCTTGAGTACCTGAGTATTTTATTAATTATACCATGTTTATAATGCGATTTCAAGTGTTTAACCGGATTACAATCGCTGAATTCTTAAAATTTCATTAATGTATATTAATTATTAATATGTTTATGTTAGACTGAAAATAATAGTTAACTTGGAGAGATGTTATTAATGATACAGACGTTACTGAAACTTTTGGGTGACCCTAACGAAAAAAAAGTAAAATCTATGATGGGGATTGTAGAGCACATCAACGCTTTGGAGCCTGAGTTTGCTGCGATGACAGATGATGAATTGAAGGCTAAAACCCAAGAGTTTAAAGATATATTGGCACAAAGACCAACCTCTAAAAATTTTAAAGAAGATTTAAAATTAGAAAAAGAAGCACTGGACAAACTTTTACCCGAAGCTTTTGCAACCGTTCGTGAAGTCGGTAAACGTGTTTTGAATATGCGCCACTTTGATGTTCAGCTGATAGGCGGATATTTTCTGCATAACGGTCATATTGCCGAGATGAGAACAGGTGAAGGTAAAACTCTTGTTGCAACCTTGCCGGCATACCTAAATGCCCTTACGGGAAAAGGTGTTCACGTTGTTACGGTAATCGATTACCTTGCAAAACGTGATGCTGAGTGGATGGGTAAAATTTATAAATTTCTGGGACTTACTGTTGGCGTTGTTTTGTCAAACGGTGAAGGCGCAAGAGATTTTGAAGTTAAGAAACAGGCTTATCAATGCGATATTACTTACGGTACAAATAATGAATTCGGATTTGATTATCTGAGAGATAATATGGCAGGCAGCAAAGAAATGCTTGTACAAAGACCGTTTAATTATGCGATTATTGACGAAGTTGACAGTATTTTGATTGATGAAGCAAGAACTCCATTAATCATCAGCGGCCGTCTGGCACAATCTGCCGAAACCTACAGAATGATGGCAAGAGTTGCACCTCAGCTGAAAAAAGAATTAGATTATACAGTTGATGAAAAAAATAAAAACGTAATTCTGACGGAAGAAGGTATTGATCATGCTCAGGAATTGATTGGTGTAAAAGACTTGTTTGATATTCAGACAGAATATGCACATCATCTTTTGCAGGCTCTGAAGGCAAAGGAATTATTTGTCAAAGATACTGATTATGTTGTCAGAAACGGCGAAGTCATGATTGTAGATGAATTCACCGGACGTTTGATGGAAGGCCGTCGCTGGTCAGACGGTTTGCATCAGGCTATTGAAGCAAAAGAGGGTGTGGAAATTCAGGATGAAACACAGACTCTTGCAAGTATTACCTTCCAAAACCTGTTCAGACTTTACCCGAAACTTGCCGGCATGACAGGTACTGCTATGACAGAAGAAGCAGAGTTTGGGAAAATTTATAATCTTGAAGTTACAACAATTCCGACAAACAAACCTGATATCAGAATTAATTATCCGGATGTTATTTATAAATCTGAAGTTCAGAAGTATTTGGCTGTTGTTGATGATATTGTTGCACAGCACAAAATCGGCAGACCGGTTTTGGTCGGAACAATTTCTATTGAAAAATCGGAATATGTATCTGATTTGCTGAAACAAAGAGGTATCAGACACAACGTATTGAACGCAAAGCATCACGAACGCGAGGCATACATCATTGCTCAGGCGGGTAGAGTTGGTGCTGTTACCATTGCAACCAATATGGCAGGTCGTGGTACCGATATTCTCCTGGGTGGTAACGCAGAATATCTTGCAAAATCAAATCTGGAAGAACAAGGAATTCACGAGGATAATCCGGATTATGAAAATTTGAAAAATGAGGCCTTGGCTGTTGCAAGAAAGATTACCGAATACGAGCATGAAAAGGTTGTTGAAGTCGGGGGTTTGCACGTAATAGGTACAGAACGTCACGAATCCCGTCGTATTGATAACCAGTTGAGAGGTCGTGCAGCTCGTCAGGGTGACCCGGGTTCAACAAGATTTTTCTTATCTTTGGAAGATAATTTAATGAGAATTTTCGGTGGCGAAAAGATTACTCAACTTATGACAATGCTTAATGTTCCGGAAAATATGGCTATTGATTCACCGTTGATTTCAAAACAAATTCAGTCAGCTCAAAAGAAAGTCGAAACTTTCCACTTTGATATAAGAAAATCTGTTCTTGAATATGACGATGTAATGAATATTCAGCGTGAAAAATTCTATCGTCAGAGAAGAAAAGTATTAAACGGTACAGATTTACAAGGTGACATATATTACATGATTGAACGTGAAGTTGACAGACTTTTGAGAAGTTATATTTCACCTGAGCAGAAAGTTGAAGAATATGTTTATGAAGACTTGGAAACAATGATTAAAGAGCTTCATTCAACTGTTCCACAATTGTCTTCATTTGAAGTTTCTGACATTCAGAATATGAGATTTGAGCCTATGTATAACAAGATTAAAGATTTTGTGACAGAGGCATACAAAACTCATGAAATAGAAATTATAGATTTTTATAATAAAGTTGTGCAGGAGTATGGCGCAGATTACGAATTGCAAGAACCTTTTACCGAAGGAAATATCGTAAGGCAGCTTGAAAAAGATGTTTTATTAAAAGTTGTTGATAGTAAATGGATAGACCATTTGCACAATATTGATATGCTGAGGGAAGGTATCGGGCTTCGTGCATACGGACAAAAAGATCCTCTTATAGAATATAAAAGAGAAGCGTATGATCTTTTCAATAAGATGATGTACGAAATTCAGAGTGAAACCGTAAAACACTTGTTTAGAACAAGATTTGGTGTGCAGGTTGTAAATGCACAGCATAGCGCTCCCCCGGAAGAAGTTCCTCCAATGCTTGATGATGACAATATGGCGTAAGTACATATTGGCATGGCAATTCAGCCACGCCAATATGCAAGATAAAGGATAGGAAGGGTATTAGTTTTTTGCTAAAAACGCTTCAACGGCTTCAGGATCTATAGCTTTGAGCATTTCTATTTGTTCGGGAGTCATTTGAACTTTCTTCAACATATATTCTACGGAGCTTTGATAAGGTCTTCCTTGACCGTCAATTCTCAGAACGCTTTTGGGTTGAACTTCTGCAGGACCTTCTGCGCTGACATATTTTGTTCCTTCAGGTACAATTTTAAATCTTGCCGGTGCTTCTTTTGCAACTGCAATAGTTTTTCCTGCTTCCAATTCTGTCGGATCAACATATGATTTTGCACCGGTGGTTGTTAATTTTGCGTGATCGACGTATGTGTCAGCGAATTCAACACCTTCAACAGCGTTAATATCTCCGGGACCGTATTTTACAAACATATATCCTTTTTGTGCCGCAGGATCAATGTATGATTTTGCGCCCCAGGATGTCTGAACATAATATTTGCCTGTTTCGGCTTCATATGACAACCCCGGATTTTTTGCCAAAACTTCTTCAACCGAACCGTTTAAATCAATTTTATACGCTTCAACTTTGTTGCCATTTCCTGATTGATAACCGACTTGTACCCCTTTGCGTGTTGCGTTTGAATTAGCATGGATTTGTCCTGTTGTGTATGTCAGGAAATTCCCTTTTGTGTTTTTGGCACTGACTTTAACTGCATCGGGTACAACTTTGAAAGTTTTTGCAACTGTCTGGCAGAGGCTGAGATTTTCTGTTTCTTCGGCTGCTTTAACGCCGGCCTTAGCCGCTGCTTTTAAAGACGACTTCATTCCGAGTAGTGAACATGCAAGGGCAAAAGTTCCGTTTCCGATACTTTCCCATGCTTGTTTTGCTCCGGCATCGGTTTTTGCTCTTGCCGCTTTAATAATTCCATAGCTTAATATTCCGAGTCCGCTGACTATACCGGCAGCAACCAGTACAGGAAGAATTGCTCCGCCGGTAATTACGGTAAGACCAACACCCAGTCCAAATGTCAGTAATGTTGCAATCGGACGTTTTACAATGGCTTTAACTATGCCAAATAATCCTTTTCCGAAACTTGCCATCTTTTCTTTGATGGATATTTTACCGTCATCCCTGCCGTCAGTGCAAACTTTGTCCTTGTCGTTAATCCAGATGCTGAACCAGTTTGCCTTTTTGGGCTTTGTTTTTGACGCAGTAAAATTTCTTGCGTCTTTATAGACGCAAACAGAATCAATAGACGAAATCATAATTTTCCCCTTTCTACAAATGTCTTGATTTTTTACATTCCAAAATTTAACCTACGTCTATATAAAAATTTTTTGAAAATCCGAATTTCAATGCGATAAAATTTTTTAATAAAAATTAATAAAAATTTTTAAAATTAATGCTTGACATGAATAAATTACGGAATATCATGAAAAATGTGCAAAAAAGCACAGCCGAATTTTGAAAATATAAATAGCAAAAATTTTTATTTTTGATTTTTAGACTACTTGACATATAAAATTTAAGTAGTATGATAGAAAAACCGAGAGATGAATAGCTTGGTTTACTATGCCCCAATAGTTGACAGCTTGTTTTGTAAAAGCTGAGGGCGTTGGAGGCGCAAAATAATCGGGACATTGAAAACAGAATAGCAAAAGACGAAACAAAACTTGTTAATTTCGTAAATGATTCTAAAAAAAGACAAAACACGTAAGTGTTCAAAAACGAGTCGTAACATCTTATGGAAATAGGATGAGGACATAACTTTCTGACAATGGAGAGTT